>JAEETD010000059.1 GCA_016290175.1 Prevotella sp.
CGAAGTTGTTTGTTTCGAAAAAAGGTTTTTAGTTATTCATAGATTGTTGGTGCCGCTCCTGAGTCGTTGATGATTCGAGAGCGGTTATTTTTTATTGATAACCCTTAGCTTTTCCGACCAATTGCCCTTGAAAAGACGGATGAGGAAGATGCTTCCACGGAAGGTGAGTTCGGTGGCCATTGCTATCCACATACCCTTCAGACCATACTTAGGAGCGAGCGAAGCAGCGAGCGTCAGACGGACGGCCCACATCGAAACAAGACTCATGATAGCAGGGATAATCGTGTCGCCAGCGCCGATGAACACACCGTTGGCAACGATAGCGGCGGCAAACATGGGTTCTACCCATGCCTCGATTCGGAGTACCTGAGTACCTTGGGCTATCACTTCCTCTACTGGTGACATCAGCGACATCAGTTCTGGTGCGAAGGTCCACATCAGGACACCCATTACCGTCATTACGGCGATGCCCAATCCTACAGACATCCTTGCAAATGAGCGTGTCAGCAGTTTTTGCCCAGCTCCGATGCCTTGTCCTACAAGGGTTGTGGCAGCTTCGGCAATGCCATAGCCTGGCATATAACAGAGACTCTCAACAGTGATGGCCAGTGAGTGGGCAGCGATAGCGATGGTACCTAGGGGTGCCACAATCATGGTGCTTACAACATACGCCCCTCCCATCAGCAGATGCTGAAGCCCCATCGGTGCACCTATCTTGAAGGCTGTGCTGATGGTGTCGGATTTAGGCTTGAATGATCCTGGACGACCTACGAGTGAGAGCATCTTCGACTTGACGAGCAGGAAATATAACATCAGTCCTGCTGTGATCAGCATAGCGACACCTGTTCCTATGGCTGCGCCCATCACACCTAAATCAAGTATATATATAAAGATGTAGTTGAAAAGCACATCCATCACACACATGCCGATATTCAGCATGGAAGGAATCTTCATGTTACCCGAGCATTTCAGCATCGAACCTGCCAATCCTTCTGCTTGGAAGAAAATGCCCGCCAGACCGAAGATGGCAAAGTAGATGGAGGCATCGCGGGCGATTTCTTCGCTGCCGCCCATCCAGTAAGGTAGGAAAGGTGCGATAATCACCGATATCAATGAAGTTATTATTGCCCATATCAAGCAACAGACCATTGACTGGCGCAGAACCCTCCGTGCCGCTTCGAAGTCGTTTGCTCCAATGAAATGTGCCACTTGAACGGAGAATCCCATATTCGCAGCTGAGGCCAGACCACCCATCAGCCAGCCCGTCGTCTCTACCAGTCCGATGGCCGCTGAGGCTTTGGCACCTAAGTGCCCCACCATCGAGGCGTCAATGAAGAACATCACTGTGGCTGATATCTGAGCTAAGATTGAGGGAATACTTAGGCTGACGATGAGCCAAAGCTTTTCACTCTGTGTCATCATTTTCCCCTCTCGTATGTAGGAGAGCAGCAACTCGCTGTTCTTGACTTTCTTCATTTGACTTTATTTGAATGCAAAGGTACGAAAAATTGAGAATATTTCAGCAGCGGTAACAAATTTTTCACTATTCACTATTCACTTTTCACTTCTTTTTTGTACCTTTGCTTCCTGAAAAGAAAGAAAACATGGAAATATACCTGATCATAACCGTCATAGCCATTATTGCAATGGCAGTTCTTGGCTATCTTATCGGAAACCATGGTAAGAAAGGCTTAGTCGAGTCCGTTATTAAATTGACGGCAGAACGTGACGTCCAGAAGAGTAATGTAGATAATCTCGAGAAGCAGATTGAGATTCAGAAGACTTCGTATGAGCAGCAATTGAGTGAAAGGAAAGATGCTTTCGAAAGTCAGATGAGTGAGTTGAAAACGACATTTGCCCAGCAGCTTCAGCAAGAAAAGACGGCTCACGAGGGTCAGATTGCCGCATTGAAGGAGATGAACGAGAAGCAGATGAAGAGTCAGCTCGAGCTCATCAAGGAACAGATGCAGACCACTTCGGAGAAGGTGCTCAAACAACGTCAGGAGGAACTTGGCGAAGAGAATAAGGAACAAGTCTCGAAGATTATCGACCCTTTGCAGAAAAGTCTGAAGGATATGCAGGAGGCACTCGACAAAACCAAGCAACAGCAGACAGAAGCACTTACCCGACTGGATGAGACCATCAAGATCAATATGCAGAAGAGTGCTGAGATCGGAGAAACGGCCGATCGTTTGACGCGTGCGTTGACCGGTGAGGTCAAGATACAAGGTAACTTCGGTGAACTGAAGCTCAAGCAACTGCTCGAAGACCTCGAACTGAAGGAAGGTGAGCAGTTTGATACTCAGGAAACCCTGAGAGACAAGGTTGGCAAGGGGGCTAAAGGCGATGATGGCAAGGGACTGGTGCCTGATTTCATTCTACATTTCCCCAACAACCGTCATGTGGTTGTCGATTCCAAGATGTCGTTGACGGACTACGAGCGTTATATGAATGCAGAAGACGGTACGCCTGAGAAGAGCGGCTATCTGAAAGCACATATCGACAGTGTCAGGGCCCAGGTCCGTCGTCTGGCCAAGAAGGAGTATACCAGATTCCTGCCTGAGGGTTATAACCGTCTGAACTTTGCCATCATGTATGTGCCCATCGAGGGAGCACTGAATCTGGCCTTATTGAATGATGCCACTCTATGGCGTGAGGCCTATGACGAAGGTGTGATGATTCTCGGCCCCCAGACCATGTATATGAATCTGCGTGTGCTGGAGATGATGTGGACACAGGTACGACAGCTGAAGAACCAACAGGCTATGATGGATGCTGCCAATACGGTAATCGATCGTGTGCAGGACTTCGGCGCGCGCTTTATGGATGTAGAGTCGAGCATGAACGATACGCTCAGGAAGATGAAGAAACTGAAGGTTACCACAGGCGAAAGCGGCCCTAGTATCATCACTGCTGCCAAGAATCTGCTGAAGGCTGGCGCCAGAGAAAATAAGAAAAAGAAATCGTTGGCTGAGATGGACGAATCGATGTTCATCGAAGGCGATACCACCACAACCGAAACATTAGAACCAGAGAATGCGACAGAAATAGTATGATGAAGAAACTGCTTTATGCGAATTTATTAATGATGTCGCCGCTGACACCCGTTTATAGTGATGACATGTTGAAAGGTGCCGTCATCGGCACGACAGAAACTGTCAATTACAATAATAACGCTGATAGGTCAAACACGGTTAACACCCGCGAGAGCGCCTTTGATGGCGACTTGAACACTTTCTTTGCTTCGTGGGAGCGAAGCTATACGTGGACAGGCCTTGACTTAGGTGAGGCCCATGTCATTACCCGTGTGGGTTGGTCACCTCGCAACGACGGACAGGGTGAGAAACGTGTTCTGTTAGGTGTCTTCGAAGGTGCCAATCGCGAGGACTTCATGGATGCCCTGCCCCTATATGTGGTTCCTGAGAATGGTAAGATTGGCACGATGTCGTATGCTGATGTCCAGTGCTCACGAGGTTTTCGTTATGTACGTTATGTCGGACCCTCTGATGCCCGTTGTAATATCGCAGAACTGGAGTTTTATGGCCATCCTGGTGCAGGCGACGATAGTCATCTCTATCAAGTAACGAATCTGCCTACCGTCAGTATTCATACGTTGAATGGCGAAATTCCCTACGATAAGGAGCACAATATAGTTTCTCAACTGACTATCATCTCTGACAATGGCACCCAACTGCTGTCAGAGCCTGGCTCGACACGCGAAAGAGGTAATGCTTCGCGCACTTTCCCCAAGAAACCCTGGAGAATCAAGTTCGATACCAAACAAAGAGTGCTCGATGCCCCTGCGAAGGCCAAGAAATGGACGCTGATCAACAACTACGGTGACAAGACATTGATGCGCAATCTGCTGGCCTTTGAACTCAGCAGACGGCTCGGTATGGATTATACGCCCTATGG
The DNA here is from genome assembly GCA_016290175.1 of Prevotella sp. Classification (GTDB taxonomy): domain Bacteria; phylum Bacteroidota; class Bacteroidia; order Bacteroidales; family Bacteroidaceae; genus Prevotella. The sequence goes on from JAEETD010000059.1 coordinate 3,916, forward strand.
CACTGCTGTTGATGTGTTGCTCAATGGCGAATATAAAGGCTGTTACCAGTTGTGCGACCAGGTAACTATCAACAAGAACCGTGTGAGTATCATGGAGATGACACCTGAAGACAATCAGGGTGTTGCCTTGACAGGTGGCTATCTGATCGAGGTGGATGCCTATGCGAACCAGGAGAAATCGTGGTTCAATTCCAACAAGGGCAATCCCGTCACCATCAAGTCGCCTGATGAAGACGAGATTACCGCCAACCAAAAGCAATACATCCGCAACTTCTTCAATAAAATGGAGAACCAGTGGGCTACCTATCTCGATGTGAATAGTTTTCTCCGTCATTTCCTCGTGGGCGAATTGTCTGGCAATACAGATACCTATTGGAGCGTCTTTATGTATAAGGATCGCGATGAAGATCTGATGCATGTGGGACCTGTCTGGGACTTTGACCTGGCTTTCAACAATGACCAGCGCATCTATCCTGTCAACGGTCATAAAGACTATATCTATCGCGATGGGGGCAGTTGTGCTGGCAATATGAAGACCTTCGTCGACAATATTGTCGTCAAGGATGCTGCAGTTAAACGACAGATGCTTGAAATCTGGGATGAGGCTCGTCAGTCTGGACTTACCGAGGAAAATATGATAGCCTATATTGACCGTTTGGAAACTGATCTTTTGCAGTCGCAGCGTCTGAATTTCCTGCGCTGGCCCATCTTGAACCAGAGAGTGCATCAGAATCCGCCTACCAAAGGCAGTTTCCAGGCTGAGGTGCAAGTGCTTAGAACTTATATGAAGGAACGCTTTGCTTGGATGGACAAGAAACTGGGCTACACCTATGTGCCCAATGGTATCAGTGAATTACGTGTTGACAAGACCCGGCCCTATCAAGTCTTTTCGCTCTCTGGCCAGCCTTGTGGCAACAGCATAGAGTTCCTGTCTCCAGGTATATATATCATCCGCCAAGGGGCAGCTGCAAAAAAGATAGTTGTAAAGTAACCTTAGCTGTTCCTGAAGTCTAAGGGCGTCATGCCAAAATGATCTTTGACGTACTTGCCGAAGAAGGATGGATTGGGGAAGCCAAGACGGTCACAGATCTGCTTGATGCTGAGGTCGGTTTGCTTCAGATAGTATCGGATGTCTTCCAAAACATGTTCCGTAATCCACTCATTAGCAGTCCTGCCTGAGTTCTTCTTACAGATGACCGTAAGGTATTTGGGTGATATGCATAGATCGCTGGCGTATGATTCTACCGTGCAGTGCTTCACCTCTTTGGAATGAAGCAAGTCGAGAAACCTTTGGAAATGAATATTGGCTGAGCTGATATCGTGATCCATTTCTGATGAAGGAAGCATCTGCTTCATCGCTCCACAAAGTCCGAGGACGGCTGAGCGGAGAAGGGATTGGATGATGTCGGTGCGGAAAGGATTGTCTTTGCCTCGGCCGATGGCAAGGGTGACCATATCGTAGAAATGGGTATAGAAGAGAATCTCGTCTTCAGCCATCGTAACAATATGATGGCGATGGACAAACATCATGTCATTCCATATATTCATTTTCTCACGGAGGAAACTTTGCAGGATGCGATTTGTAAGGAACATCGCCTTTAGGTCGAAATCGGGGCTGACCATCACATCCGTCACAGTGATATTTTGTGGAATGATCGCAACTTGGTTCTGATGTAATTCCATTTGCTGTCCATTCATAATACCCTGCACCCTGCCTTGTGTACAGATGGCGATGGCATTCATCGACACATGGGCTGCACTGATCTCAGCAAACTGCTGGATGCTGTCGACCACCATGATATCGTTGTCGGAATAGCCAATCTGGATGTCCTCATTGTCGGCTAATGACTGAAATGTTATCTCTTCTTGTCGTTTCACGCTGCAAAAGTAAGCATTATTTTACATAAACAATGTCTAATATGGATAATTTTATGTTCATTTTGAAAACTTGATGTCGATTTGGTAATAAAAATGGTGAAATTGAACATGAATGATAGCCTCTTTTGCATTACTTTTGCACTCAAAATAACCATTCTGAAAATGAAAAATAGTTTATTATTGCTGCTGACAGTTTTATTGGTTGGTAGCTGTGGACAAAAGAAGGAGCAACAGACGAAGGCTCCTGTGAGAGTGAAGACACAGGTGGTGTCGCCTGGTATGGTGGATAATGCCCAGACGTATGTAGGTATCGTGGAGGAACATGAGGCTACGGCAGTGAGTTTCACTGGTATGGGTGTGGTGAAGCGCATGCTGGTGAACGAAGGTCAGGCCGTGAGTCGGGGACAGTTGATTGCCGAGATGGACGACACCCAGGCCCGCAACGTACTCTCTGGAGCCGAGGCGCAGATGACACAGGCCAACGATGCCTTGGAACGCTACAAGATGCTGCACGACAATGGGTCGCTGCCCGAGGTGCAATGGGTGGAGATACAGAGCAAGGTGGCTCAGGCGAAGTCACAACTCGATGTAGCGAAGAAAAACCTGGCCGATTGTCGTCTGACAGCCCCTGTGAGCGGTATCATAGGTAAAAAACTGGTGGGAGCAGGTGAGACAGCCCTCCCTTCGCAGGCTGTAGTGAATATCCTCGACATCTCGACGGTAAAGGTGAAAGTCGCTATACCTGAAGCAGAAATCGGAGGTATCAACGCCAACACACCAACAAGCATCAAGGTAGACGCCATCAATGGCAGCTACCGAGGTGGCAGGATAGAGAAAGGAGTAGAGGCAGATGCCCTCACACATACCTATGATATAAGAATCAATGTGGCCAATAGCGGAAGGAAGTTGCTGCCTGGTATGGTGGCCAGCGTCCGTTTCATCTCTGAGGGCTCACAGACCATTGGCAGTAAGATGATCCCTATGACATCAGTGCAGAAGAATGCTGATGGCAGTCTGTTTGTCTGGACTGTCGATCAGAAAAAGACAGTTCATCGCACCCCTGTGACCATCGGTCAGACAGAAGGGAATTATGTACTCGTTAGCGATGGTCTGAACATGGGCGACCGTATTGTCATAGAAGGGTATCAGAAACTGAGCGAAGGAACGAAAGTGGTCTACTAGTGAATAGTGAATAACGAATAGTGAATAGTGACTATGGGAAATAAGATGGAATGGCTGAAGTGGCCATTGGAACATTACTCGATATCGCTGCTCATCATCGGCATCCTGTTTGTGCTGGGCATCTTCGGTATGTGGGACATGCCTAAAGATGAGTTTCCGCATGCCACCATCCGTCAGGGTGTGGTGATAGCCGTCTGTCCTGGTGCCACCTCAGAAGAAGTGGAGCAGCAGGTGGCTCGTCCGCTGGAGCGTTACCTCTTTACCTATGGTGAGGTAAACCGCGTGAAGACCACCACACAGTCGCAGAACGGCATGTGTATCGTGATGGTGAAACTGAACGACGACGTGAACAATAAGGATGAGGTATGGAGCAAGATCAAGCACGGCCTGAACAGTTTTAAGGCTCAATTGCCCAGTGGTGTACTGGCCATCGTGGTAAATGATGATTTCGGCAACACTTCGGCTCTGCTCATCGCCATTGAGAGCAGTCAGCGTAGCTATCGTGAACTGAAACAATATAGCGACAACCTCTCCGACCGTTTGCGTCGTATCCCTTCTGTAGCCAATGTGAAACTGTTTGGCGAACAGAAGGAACAAATCTCGCTCTATGTCGACCGCCAGCGTCTGCAGGCCTATGGTATTGGTCAGCAGATGCTCTTCTCGCGTCTTCAGGCTCAGGGCATCACAACGATGGCAGGCTCTATTAGCGATGATGACCAGCAAGTCCCCATCCACGTGGAGGCTCAGGAGAACAGTGAGGAAGAAATCGCCAATCAGATTATCTTCTCAGACCCTACGACAGGCAAGGTGGCGCGCGTCCGCGATGTGGCCCGAGTGGTAAGGGAATATGAGCCGATGTCGAGTCGTATCGAGCAGAACGGTCACCCTTGCGTACTGCTGTCGATGGAGATGACACCAGGCAACAATGTGGTGCAATATGGCCGTGAGGTTGACCAGGTACTGAACGATTTTCGCGAGAACGAACTGCCTGAGGATGTGAACGTTACGCGCATCGCCGACAAACCTAAGGTGGTGGCGATTAGTGTGAGCGATTTCCTGCGCGACCTGTTGATATCGATGCTGATCATCATCCTGGTGATGATGGTGCTGTTCCCCCTGCGTTCAGCCATCGTAGCTGCTATTACCATCCCATTGACGACGTTCGTCTCAGTATCCATCATGTATATGGCTGGTATCGAACTGAACATCGTGACGCTGGCAGCACTGATTGTGGTGTTGGGAATGGTGGTCGACAATGCCATCGTGGTTATTGACGGTTATTTGGAGTATCTTGGAAAAGGCTTCGAGCCCAAGAAGGCAGCCATCGACTCTGCCAAGCAGTATTTCATGCCGATGCTATTGGCAACTATCTGTATCTGCGCCATCTTCTACCCCTTCCTTATCACGATGAAAGGTGTGTTCCACGACTGTCTGGAGGATTTCCCCGTTACCATCACCATCAACTTGATGGTATCGCTCTTCCTGGCAGTATCGGTGATTCCATTCTTAGAGGTGCGCATCATCAAGCCTGACAAGGTGAAGACAGGTGGAAATGCGATTACCAATTGGGTGCAGAAGACTTACGATAAGGTGCTTGACTTTACCTTTGCCCATCCTTGGGTGACGATTGGTGGCGGTATCGCTGTGATATTGCTATCGTCGCTGATTGCCCCCACGCTGAAGATACGTCTCTTCCCATACGCTGACCGTGACCAGTTTGCAGTGGAAATCTTCCTGCCCGACGGTAAGGGTATGGCAGAGACAGAGCTGATAGCCGACTCAGTGCAGCATGTCTTGGAGAAGGATGATCGCATCACGGGCATCACAGGGTTTATCGGCTGTTCATCGCCCCGCTTTATGGATGCCTATGCCCCCCAGATGGCAGGTAAGAACTATGCGCAGTTCATCGTGAATACCAAGAGCGACAAGGCGACAATTGAACTGCTCTCAAAATATCAGCCCATGTTGGGCGAGGCCTTCCCCAATGCCTACGTCAAATTCAAACGATTGGACTATTTAGAGGTATCAGAATTGGAATACCGATTCTATGGCGACAATCTCGACTCACTGCATGTGGTGGCAGAACGTCTGATGGAGCGTATGCGCCAGATGCCAGAACTGGAATGGGTGCATGCCGATTACTTCCAACCCTATCCCATCATCAACGTCGAACTCGACCCTGTGACTTCAGCGCAGTTGGGTATCACCCGTACCACAGCACAGCTGGCACTGAGCGCCACTTCCTGCGATCTGCGTGTGGGACAAATCTGGGAGGGGAATTATGAACTGCCCATTGTCGTCAAGGACGATACCGATATGACCTTCTCTGATGTCGCTAATCTTGGCATCGCTTCGCCAGCGTCAATGGTATCGGGTGGAAACACCACCGTTCCGCTGCGACAGATTGCAAAAGTAAAGCCCAAGTGGAGTGAGAGTCGCATCATGCATCGCGGCGGCGAGCGCTGTATCACCGTGACGGCACAGTTCGTGCAAGGCGTTTACACGGCTCCAATCGAGAAAGAAATTGCACGTGTGATGCAGGAGGAGATAGAATTGCCTCAGGGTGTTCGCACTGAGGTCGGCGGTGAGATAGAATATGGCGACGAGGCTTTGCCACAGATCTTTGGCGGAATTGCCATTGCGGAGATCATCGTGTTCTTCTTCCTGTTGTTCAACTTCAAGAAGTATGGTGTGACTACCATCTGTATGGTGGCGCTCGCACTGATGATTCCTGGTGCGCTGATTGGTCTTGGACTGATGAACCGTGCCCTCGGTCTTACCTCTATCTTCGGCCTCATTACCTTGATGGGAATGATCATGCGTAACGAGATCCTCATCTTTGAGCATGCCATCGACCTGATTAAGAAGCATGTGGCAGAACACGGCAACTGGACTGTGGACCGTGAGGCATACAACGCTGCAGTCAAACAGGCAGCCTATGATGCCGGTAAGCGTCGTATGGTGCCCATCTTCCTCACTACAGCTACGACGGCAGTGGGTGTGGTACCGATGATCATCGCACAGTCGTCGTTCTGGATGCCTGTAGGTGTCACCATCTTCGCTGGTGGCATAGGCTCGCTCATCATGGTAGTCACCATGCTGCCCGTCATTTATTGGAAGGTTTCGACAAAGTAGATATGAATATGAAAAAGTTATTAGCAATCATAGCTTGTTCCGTCTGTTGCTGCGTCACAGCAACATCACAGCAAAGATACACTTTAGAGCAGATCAAGGATTCTGCTCTCCACAACAACATGGCCATCCGAAGTGCCAGATATAACATCGAAGCAGCCCAGCAACAGCGCAAAGAGGCCTTTACCAAGTTCTTCCCCAGTGTCAGTGGTACAGGTCTTTGGTTCAATGCCAACAAGGGTATGGCGCAGACGACAATCAATCCCTCAGAAGTGATCCCTGCCGAGTTAGGAGCAACTCTCGCACAGTCATTTCCTCCTGAAGCGCTTGCTGCTCTGGCCAACCCCATCAGTATCTCGATGATGAAAAACGGCACCATCGCTGGTGTGCAGGCCGTACAACCCGTTTTTGCAGGCGGTCAGATTATCTATGGAAATAAACTCGCGAAAGTAGGCGAAGACGTCAGCCGCCTGCAACTGCAACTCTCAGAGAACGAAGTCGAGAAAACGGCTGAGCAATACTTCTGGCAACTGGCTTCACTACAAGAAAAGATGAACACCCTCAATGCTGCTGATGCCCTTCTAAGCGATATCTATAAAGATGTGGATGTGGCTATCCGGGCTGGTGTAGCACTGCGTAACGACCTGCTCAGAGTAGAACTGCGCCAAAACGAGATAGCCAGTCAGCGGCTCAAGCTACAGAACGGTCTCTCGTTGGTCCGTCTGCTGCTCTCGCAATACTGTGGTCTGCGCGACACGTCGTTTGTCATTACCTATCAAACGGATCAAGCACAATCCCCCATCCCTCAAGGTGCGGAGTCTGTAGCTCTGACCCCTGAGTATCAACTGCTCAACAAACAGGTGGAGGCGACTGCACTTCAGCAGAAAATGGAGGTGGGTAAGAACTTGCCGTCTGTCGCCGTTGGAGCAGGTTACAACTACCATAACCTCCTTGACAACGATCATACCTTCGGCATGCTCTTTGCAACCGTCAGTGTGCCCATCTCCGACTGGTGGGGAGGCTCGCATGCCATCAAACGCAAGAAGATTGAGCATCAGAAGGCTCAGGAACAGCTTGCCGACAACGCCCAACTGCTTCAAATCCGGACGCAGAATGCCTGGAATGGTGTCGAAGAGTCGTATCAGCAACTTCAACTCGCCCAACGCAGCATCGAGCAAGCTGAGGAGAATCTCCGTCTTAACCGCAATTTCTATCAGGCCGGTACGTCGAAGATGAGCGATCTGCTCGAAGCCCAGATGCTCTACCAACAGGCATGCGACAAACGCACTGATGCCTTCGCAGACTATCAGAACAAATTACTTGAATATCGCCAGTCGATAGGCCATTGACTTAGAAATCTATACTGTTGGCAGGCTAACAGACTTGCGGTAGCCCATACCAGTAACATGACAGATAAGACGGCCTTCCTGATTGGTGACACGCACTTCGACGGAGGGAATCTTGTGATGGTCGCAAACGCTGACGGCCTCTGCACGAAGATGGTCGCCCTCTTTGGCACTCGAGACAAACATGATGCTGTTGTTGATGCCGACAGTGAGTTGGCCTCGTGCATTCATCAAGGCTGCGATTGCGAGGTCGGCTAAGGTGAACAAAGCGCCTCCCTGACAGACGTTGGCGCCATTCAGATGCGCATTTGTCACTACCATTTCAGCTACTGCATGTTCTGTGTCCACTTCTGTAATCTGGCAACCTGCGTTGGCTGCAAAGCGATCCGTACGATTCAGTAATTCCTGTATGTTCATTGTCTTTTTTGTGAATTGGTCAGGGTGATGACGACATATTCTGAGCGGGTGCCGATACGGAACTGTCCGCCCCAGATGCCTATTCCGCTGCTGATGTAATAATGTGTTTTGCCTCGCTGATAACGTCCGAAAGCACATTCGTAGACGTGTTCAGTGATCCAAGAGATGGGCCATACCTGTCCGTGATGGGTGTGACCACTGAACTGGAGGTCAACCTGCTGACGCTCAGCTTGATCCAGGTGATAAGGCTGGTGATCGAGCAGGATGCAGTATTTCGAACGATCGGCTTTCTTCATCAGCACACCTAATGAATCACGGTGGAAATTGGTGCGGTCATCGCGTCCGATGATGCAGAGGTCGCTAAAGGTGGCACAGGAATCCTGCAGCAGATGGATGCCAGCCTCCTGATAGAACTGTCTGGCTCTGGGCTCTCCGCTATAGTATTCGTGGTTGCCGATGCAGGCATAGACGGGTGCCTTCAGCAGTTTGAACTCCTCGTGCATTTGCTGTTCGATCACTGGTCGCATGCTACCGTCGATGATGTCGCCAGCAATGAGAATCAGGTCTGGTTGCTCAGCATTGATAATCTCCACCCAACGGTGCAGTTCGCTGCGACGGTTGTGATAGCCGATATGCAGGTCGCTCATCGCCACAATCTTCATGGGTTTGCTCAGCTGTTTCTCTGTGGAAAGCTGGATTTCCTCGCGATGTTTGTGCTGATAATGCAGATAGCCATATAAAAACAGGGCGAACATACCAAGGGCGATGCCACCTACGGTCCACCAGTTATTATAGAATAAGGTACGAGGCAGCAGGTGCAACAGTCTCCCAAGGTCGAGCACCAGGAACAGCATAAAAAGATAGAGCAGGATGATGATGCTCGATGTGCCGATTTCGTAGGTTGCAATCGCCAACGGCATAGGCATACGGTCTGTCGTACGCATGAAACCTGCAAACAACAGCAGAAACGCTCCTGTCATCAATGCCAGAATCAGCACCTTCCATATCCAACTGAGGGGCAGCAGACACCATATGTGCCAGCCGATATAGGCCAATGCCATCAAAGGCAACAGCGAGAATGTCAACATCCACATAGTTACAGCGGCATGTTGGGTTTCATGACGTCGTGACACTTCACCGTTTGCTGTTTGGAGAGACTGTATGGTGCAGTGACGCGGATGTCCTCTACGTTGGCGCCGAATCCGATGGTGTATTTGCCAGCAGCTGTCTCCCAAGCCTGAGTGGCCTCATTATAGGACGCCAGATCGTAGAGCGATAGCTGCATTGTGAGCGTCTCACTCTGGTTGGGCTGCAGCTCGCGCGTCTTGGCAAAGGCCTTCAATTCGCGGGCAGGCTTCTCAAGACCACCAGCTGGCGCACTGACATAGAGCTCGACCACCTCTTTGCCTGCTCTCTTACCAGTATTGGTGATGGTGACAGAGGCCGAAAGTCCGTCTTTCGTAGCCTTGACCACAGGCTTGCTGTAGGAGAAAGTGGTATAACTCAGACCGAATCCGAAGGGGTAGGATACTGATGCCTGAGTCGTTGTGAAATAACGATAGCCCACGTTGATACCTTCCGTATGTTTGGTGTAATCCTGAAATTCCACCTTGTTGTTCCCACGGTTATTTCCACGCATACGGGGAGCCGCTGTAGGACGAACATTGGGGAAGCTGGCGCTGGAGGGCAGATCGATGAGGTTGTTGGGCCACGTCATCGTGAGTTTGCCAGAAGGATAGGCCTTGCCTGTCAGCACGTCAGCCACAGAATAGCCGCCTTCCTGTCCTGGTTGCCAGGCAAGGAGGATGGCATCAGGCATAGCCTTCCACGAAGCCGTCTCAATGACATTACCCATGTTGAGCACCACCACTACGGGTTTGTTGGCCAGATGGAAGGCGTTGCAGACATCAGTAATGAGCTGGCGCTCTGTATCAGTCAGGGTGAAGTCGCCTTCCTCCTGACGGTCAGAACCTTCGCCTGCCTGACGACCAAGGGTGATAATGGCGACGTCAGACTCCTGTGCCTGAACGTTGATGATATTACGGCTCACCGCCATCTCTGGGAGAACAGCCTTACCCCAGAACCAACCACCTCGTGCAGGTCCAGCAGCAGTGATGCTCTCCTGATATTTCTTGTAACTCTGATAGAGGTTGGCAAGTTTGGTGTTCACCTTCAGACCAGCCTCAGTGAGTCCTTGCATCATGTCGATGGTATAGGCTTTGTTCACATCGCCTGAGCCTGTACCGCCAGCAATGAAGTCGTATGATGTGATACCAAACACAGAAACGGTCTTCGAGTTGCTCATCGGCAGCGTCTGTCCTTCGTTCTTCAATAGCACCATACCCTCTGTGGCACAACGGCGTGTCACTTCTGCATGGGCTTTCAGATCGGGCTTGTTGGAGTATTTGTAGGCACGGAAGGCGGGCGTCTTCACGAGATATTGCAGGATGCGCTTCACGCAGATGTCAAGGTCGGACTCTTTCAGTGCACCACTCTTCACCTTATCTATAATGTCCTTGATCTGTGACTCGTTACCGGGCTCCATCAGGTCATTGCCGGCCTGAATCTGGGCTGCTGTATTACGCAGACCTGTCCAGTCGGTCATCACGATACCATCGAAGCCCCATTCATCGCGGAGGATGGTGGTGAGCAGTTCGCCGTTCTCTTGAGTGAACGGGCCGTTGATGCGGTTATACGATGACATCACCGTCCAGGGAGCAGCCTCGCGGACAGCGATTTCAAAGCCTTTCAGATAGATTTCGCGAAGAGCACGTTGCGATATGATCTCATCCACACCCATACGATTGGTCTCCTGAGAGTTGCCAGCGAAGTGCTTGACGGAGGTGCCCACGCCCTGACTCTGGATGCCTCGCACATAGGCAGCAGCAATCTTTCCTGTCACATACGGGTCTTCGGAATAGTATTCGAAGTTACGGCCACAGAGCGGAGAACGGTGAATGTTCATACCTGGGGCGAGCAACACGTCGCAGCCATATTCCAGCACCTCGTTGCCGATACACTTGCCCACCTCTTCTACGAGTTGCGTGTTCCAGGTGCAGGCGAGTGCAGTACCCACAGGAAATCCTGTGCAGAAATAGGTGTTGGTGTCGTTGTCACGTTTGGGATTGATTCTCACACCAGCAGGACCGTCAGTAAGCACCGAAGATGGGATGCCAAGACGGGGAATGGCCTGTGTCATTCCTGCAGCACCAGGCACACGCTGGGCGTGCGAGCCGATCATGCCATTATCTGACGATGATGCAATCTGGCGGTTGCCGCCTACCACAAGCATCGCTTTCTCCTCAAGCGTCATAGCCTTAAGGACTTCATCCACATTGTTGCTTTGCAATTTCACTTGTGCTGTCAGTGTGCTGAAACTTCCCAGAAGGGCGGCACAGACAAATAAAAAAGTTCTTTTCATCATAATTATGTCATTTAGTTTTGAGGGTTGCAGACTCAGTAAGTTGACGAAGATAGATTATATTTCGTTTGCAAAGTTAATCATTTCTCTGAATTACACAAAAAGAACCGCATTCTTTTGTGCTATTTTGCCGTCGTAATTTGGAAAAAAAGAGAAAAATGCCTATCTTTGCACCGCTTTAAGATATAAGATATGATAAAAAAGATACTGTTTAGTGCCATATTGGCATTGATTCTGACCTTGACGGTGAATGCTCAGGAAGCTGGAGCAGGAAAGAAGGTCTACAACGAGGAAATCGACCCGATTGAGCAGATCGATCAGGCCGTCGTGAAAGCCAGATTGGAAAGGAAATTCGTGATTTGTCAGGTTGGTGGCAACTGGTGTCCCTGGTGTCTGCGATTTGCCGATTTCATTACGAATGACACCACGATCAGCCATGTGATTGATGAAAACTTCGTCTATATCCATGTGAACTATAATCCCCGTAGGTCTGATGGTGTCCAGATGGAGCGTGGCAAGAAAGTGATGGAACGTTTAAACAACCCGTCCCGTTTCGGCTTCCCAGTGTTCGTGGTACTCGACGAGGAGGGAAAGGTGATTCACATGCAGGATTCCAGTTTCCTGGAAGAAGGTCAGGGCTACAATCAGGCGAAGGTATTGCGTTTCTTCAAGAACTGGACCCCAAAAGCCGTAAAAGGGTAAAAACTGCCAAAGAGGACTATCATGACACAACAATATGCATTGTTTTTCGATATCGACGGTACGCTCGTGAGTTTCGAGACACACGAGATTCCCCCGTCCACCATCCTCGCTCTGACGCAGGCCAAGGCTAATGGCTCGCGAGTCTATATTGCGACAGGTCGCCCACCCATCATCATCACCAACCTTGGTGCCATCGAACACCTGATCGACGGCTATATCACCACCAACGGAGCCCTGTGTTTTGTGGGCGACGAGTACGTGTGTTGCCAGCCCATTCCCAAGGAGGATGTGATGACCTGCGTGGCTGACTGTCAGGAAAAAGAGAACAGTCTGATCATCGTGGGCCGTAAGGATGTGGCCGTGCTCGACCCTAGGGGTGATGTGGATCGCATTTTCCGTCAGATGCTGGCGGTGAAGAATCTCGACAAGGCCTCACCGTTGGATGTCGTACTCCAACAGGATATCCTGCAGTTGACGGCTTTCTTCCCTGCTGACTATGAGCCGCTGTTGATGGCCCGTTTGCCGCAGTGCGTCTCTGGGCGCTGGCATCCTGAGTTTACGGATATCACCGCCAACGGTGCTGATAAAGGTAAGGGCATCCTGGCGATGGCTCGTCACGAGGGTTTCGACCCCAGTCGCACGATGGCTTTTGGTGACGGAGGCAACGATACCTCGATGATTCTCCAGGCAGGCATCGGCATCGCGATGGGCAATGCCATCGATGACCTGAAACGTCAGGCCGACTACGTCACCACCTCTGTCGATGACGATGGCATCCTGAATGCCCTCCGCCACTTCGAGGTGATTTGAAGAAAAACGTATTTTTGCAAAGGAGTATGACAAGTATTGAACTGGATATGATACCTGAGGAAAAAGGGCTGGCATCGGAAAGATGTCGGCCCTATTTGGGCGCACAAGCATGTTTTTTTTAAGATTTTCAGCTATTTTCTTGGAACTAACGAAAAAAATGACTATCTTTGCAAAAATTCTATTTTTTATTAACATTAAAACATGTATAGTATGAAAAAAATTATGTTGATTGCCGCCCTGATGCTCATGAGTGTCGGCGCGTTTGCACAAGAAGCAGGTAAGTTTGCAATTGGTGCTAATGCAGGTATTGCTGCATATGGGAATGAATACAATCCCTTCGGTATTGGTGCTAAGGCTCAGTACTCCATAACTGAGAATTTCCGTGCTGAAGCTGCTTTCAACTACTGGTTCCCCAAAAATGATGCAGGTATTATGGATTTTGACCTGAATCTGCAATATCTTATTCCTATTGTCGACAAGCTCTACATCTATCCACTCGTTGGTGCCAACCTCGGCATGACTCATGGAGATGCCTTTAAAGCCATCTTTGATAAACAGAAAACCATATTTGGTCTCCAGGGTGGTGCAGGTATAGAGTATTTCCTGACTGACAATGTCAAGGCTAACTTCGACATCAAATACCAGTATAACAAGAAGACAGAGAGCACCTCAACTACATATATGGGTAATACCTATTCATCTGAGTATGAGATGAAATACGATGGTCCCGTATTCCAAGTTGGTATTGCCTACGTATTCTGATTGAGATACTAAGTGAATCAGGGGACGATCTGTTCCCCAAAAGTGATGATAAGAAACGGAAGTCAGCGGCTTCCGTTTCTTTTTGTCTGGAATGCTACCTTTGCGTGACACACATGCCAGCGGTAGTCGACATGTTTCTACCCCCGTGAGTCACGCCAAATCAGGTTAGGTCACACGAAAGGCCAGCATCGTGAGGTCATCGTTTTGCTCGGCACCGTCGCGGAACTGGTCGGTGTCGGCTTTGAGAGCCTCGATTATGTCACGCGCACTTTGAGAAGCATGCGAGTTCATAAACTGGATGATACGTTCTTCGCCATACTGTTCCTGCTGGCGGTTCTCGGCTTCGTTCAAACCGTCGGTATAGAGCAGTATCATACTATTGTCGGTTAAATCCATCTTTTCGCCCACATATTCCAAGTCGGGCCATAGTCCGATGGGGGCATTGGACTCCTTGACGTCAAGGAAGGAGAATTGTCCGTCGGCATTGCCGATGATGGGCGGGTTGTGCCCGGCATTGCAGTATTCTATCCGTCCCTGTTTTAGGTCGTACATGCAGATGAACATGGTGACAAACATACCCATCTCGTTGTTGATCGATAGTTCGGCATTCATACGGGTGGCTATTTCGGCAGGCTTTCTCCCTGACGATGCCAGGGCCAGGAATCCGCGCGTGGCCATGGTCATGAAGAGCGAGGCTGGCACACCCTTGCCGCTGACATCGCCGATGCAGAAATAGAGCATGTCGCCTTTCCAGAGGAAGTTGTACAGGTCGCCACCCACCTCCTTGGCGGGTGTCATCGAGGCATACATATCGAGACCCTCTA
>JAEETD010000060.1 GCA_016290175.1 Prevotella sp.
AATCCCGGCAACTATGTGGATCCGGGACGTACCTTCAAGCATCTGGAATACACCGACGAGGAATATGCCGATGAGTTACAGAAGATCGAGAAGAAGCTCATCCCCTTCATCAATATCTGCAAGGAGCATCACACCGCCGTCCGTATCGGTGTAAACCATGGTTCCCTCAGCGACCGTATCATGTCACGCTATGGCGACACCCCGGAAGGTATCGTCGAGAGTTGCATGGAGTTCCTGCGCATCTTCAAACGCGAGAACTTCAACGATGTGGTCATCTCTATCAAGGCATCGAACACGGTAGTGATGGTGACGACCGTCCGTCTGTTGGTAGCCACGATGGACAAAGAGGATATGCACTATCCCCTGCACCTCGGTGTGACAGAGGCTGGCGAGGGCGAAGACGGCCGTATCAAGAGTGCCGTGGGCATCGGAGCGCTTTTGACCGAGGGCATTGGCGATACCATCCGTGTGTCATTGAGCGAGGAGCCGGAATGCGAGATTCCCGTAGCCCGCAAGCTAGTAGAACTGATACCGGAGTGTTGCCAGTTGCGCGAGGAGGCAGAGGCAAGTATCCAGGATGACACCATCACCCTCACACTGGATGCGCCGGATATGGAGACCCTGCAACTGAAGGCCGCCATGGCAGTGGGAGGCCTGCTCATCGATCGCAAGGCCACGAAGCTGGTGATAAAGGCTAGCAATTCTTGCCGGACTAGCCTATCTAGCCTGGCAAGCCCAGCTAGTCTGACCAGTCTGGCTGATGCCATTCTGCAGGCTGCCCGCATCAAATTCACTAAGACCGAATATATCTCCTGCCCGGGCTGCGGACGCACCCTCTATAACCTTCAGGAAACCATTGCCCGCATCAAGGCTGCCACCAAAGACCTTGTAGGTCTGAAAATCGGTATTATGGGCTGTATTGTCAATGGTCCTGGTGAAATGGCCGATGCTGACTACGGTTATGTCGGAGCCGGACGCGGTAAGATTTCCCTCTACAAACAGAAGGTCTGCGTGGAGAAGAATATTCCCGAAGAAGAGGCGGTGGAAAAGCTCCTTGAGCTGATCCGAAGTGACAGGAAATGAGCCTGAAACGTTAATAAAGGAAAACAAATTGCGGGAAATTGCCGAGAAAGATGTACCTTTGCACCCAAATTACATTTGGGAAAAGGAAACATTGACATAAATGATTCAACGAATATATCTGATTTTGCTGCTTGTGTTGGGTATGAATGTGACCATTTCCGCACAGCAGCTCATCAAAGGAACCATCAAAGACGCCGAGACTGGCGAGGCTATCCCGTTTGCCAGCGTGGTCTACAAGGGCCACAACCAAGCGGTCATCTCCGATATCGATGGCAACTATTCCATCAGACGACACTTAGGGTGGAAAATCACCTATAGTGCCGTTGGCTATCAGTCGCAGGTCATCACGGTGACCAATGACACGAAAAGTGAACTCGATATTGCATTGAAGTCCGACAAGCTTCAACTGACGGAGGTCACTGTCACCACCAAGCGAAGCCGCTACAGCAGGAAGAACAACCCCGCTGTGGAACTGATGAAAAAGGTCATCGCCGCCAAGAAGCTCAGTGATCTGTCGAACCACGACTACTATCAGTATGATAAATACGAGAAACTGACGCTTGCTGCCAACGACCTCACTCCCAAACGTCTGGAACAGAAGCCTTTCTCCAGCACGCCGTGGCTGATGGATCAGGTGGAGGTCTGCAAATACAACAACAAGAAGATTCTCCCTATCAGTGTCGATGAGACCGTCTCACAGATTGTCTATCGCAAGAATCCGCAGTCGAAGAAAACCTATATCAAGGGTGAACAGTCATCGGGTCTGAATGACCTCTTCCAGACGGGTGATATCCTGAATGTCGTGCTGAAGGAGGTGTTCACTGATGTCGACCTCTATGATGACCAGATCCGTCTGGTACAGTACCCCTTCACCTCACCGATTGGTAAGGATGCCATCAACTTCTACCGTTTCTACATTCAGGACACCCTCAAGATCGACCGCGACAGTTGTATCCACCTCCATTTCCTGCCCAATAACCAGATGGACTTCGGATTCCGTGGTGATATCTACATCCTGAAAGACTCCACCTATCATGTGCGCCGTTGTGAACTCACCCTGCCCAAGCAGACCTCCGTGAACTTCGTGAAGAACATGCGCATCGAGCAGGAGTTCGAGCAACTGGACAATGGCGAGTGGGTGCTGACACAGGACGACATGATTGCAGAGCTGGAGTTTGCCAAGTTCATACAGGAAGCCATTGTCATCCGTACCACCCGTCTGGGCGAGTATTCCTTTGCTGAGATTCCAAAAAAGATGTTCAAGGGCAAGCGAACGGAGATCAAGGAACCTGATGCCGGCATGCGAGGCAAGAACTTCTGGAGTCAGTACAGACAGGTGGACCTCACCAAGAGCGAGGATTCCATGGGCGACTTCGTGAAGAACATCCAGAAGATCAAAGGTTTCAAATACATCATGGTCGGCCTGAATGCCCTGATTGAGAACTCCATCGAGACCAGCGACCCTAATAAGTTTGATATCTCTCCCGTGAACACCATCATCTCACGTAACTTCATTGATGGCTGGCGTACACGTGCAAGCCTGCAGACCACCGCCAATCTCAGCAAACGCTGGTTCTGGCAGGGTTATTATGCCCATGCCTGGGGAAGCCACAGGAACTATTACAGTACGAAAGCTACCTACTCGTTCATCGACAAGATCTACATGCCTTGGGAATATCCCAAACGCACACTGATGATTGAGAGTTCCTACGACCTGGCCTCGCCCAGCGACCGCTATCTGCCCACGGATAAAGATAACTTGTTCGTTGCCTTCAAATGGGCTGAAGTCAATAAGATGACCCTCGTCAACCGTCAACAGATTGCCTTCGAATACGAGATGTACGGCGGTCTGAAGACCTCGCTGAGTCTGAGAGCCGAGGAGCATGAGGCTGTGGGTGCCATGTCGTTCCGAAAACTGAACGAGCCCAAGGTAAATTATACAGGCCTGGACCGTCACCGTGAATACCTCCGTACCACCGAACTCTTCGCTGAGTTGCGCTATGCCCCCGATGAGACCTATATCAACAGCAAGCAGCGTCGTGTCACCATCAACAAGGATGCGCCTGCTATTTCAATTGCGCATACCTTTGGCTTCAAGAATATCCTGGGCGGACAGTATGAGTCGAACTTCACCGAGGCAAAGCTCTATAAGCGTTTCTGGATGAACAGCTGGGGAAAGATCGACCTCTTCCTCAAAGCCGGTATCCAGTGGAATCAGGTGCCTTACATGCTGCTCATCCATCCGTTGGCCAACCTCTCCTTTATCGGTCAGGAGGAGATGTTCTGCCTGATCAACAACATGGAGTTCCTTAACGACCGCTATGCCTCGATGATGCTCTCCTGGGACCTCAATGGTAAGTTCTTCAACCGCATTCCCCTCATCAAGAAGCTGAAGTGGCGTGAATACATCGCCGTGAACACCCTTTGGGGAGACCTGTCAGACAAGAACAACCCCAATCTAGCCCAGAATGCGGGTAGCGACAAACTGATGTATTTCCCCGACGGCTGCTATCTCATGGACCCACACCGTCCATATGTCGAGATTGTGGCCGGTATCCATAATATCTTCAAGATTGTCCACGTGGAATATGTGCGCCGCCTGAATTATATGGATCTGCCCACGGCCCACCGCTGGGGCATGCGCTATGTCATACGTTTAACATTCTAAACACTGATCATCATCATGAACGAGAATATTTCTCAGACACTGAAATCCTCAGAAACCGACGACTGGTTGGACCTGCATATCATTCGTCCGATGTGTTTTTACTTCGTCAAGTTCTTTGCTTGGCTGGGCATCACACCCAATGCCGTTACCATCCTCTCGATGTTTGTAGGCGCTGGCAGCAGTTTCTTTTTTGTCAGCGGATGTTTTTATTATGAGGGCACGAAAGGACTCATCTACAACCTCATCGCCATCGCGCTGCTAATGGTTGCTGACTTGCTCGACTGCACAGACGGTCAGTTGGCACGCTATACAGGCCAGAAGAGCCGCCTGGGCCGTATCCTCGATGGTGTGGCAGGCTATACATGGTTCCTTCCCATCTATCATGTGCTCGTCTACCGTTTCTACCTGTACCATAGCATCGAGTTCGGCTGGCTTGGCATTGAAGATACCCATCAGAATGCCATCATTGCCACCCTCATTGTCTACGCTTTAGGCTGGATATCCGGTCTTCTGGGCATGGGTGCACAAACCCGTATTGCCGATTACTATTACCAGATACACCTCTTCTTCCTGAAAGGTGAGAAAGGGAGTGAGCTTGACGACAGCCAGCGTCAGAAGGAAATCTACGAGCAGATGCCTGCTGACAGCAGTTGGATAGAACGTGCGTTCCAGAAGTCATATATCGACTATACCCGACAGCAGGAGAAGTCCACCCCGCAGTTCCAGCGTCTCATGGCGCTGCTGCGACAGAAATACGGCAGTGCCGGTAATATGCCGGCAGAGGTACGCAAAGAACTCCATAGCAACTCATTACCACTGATGAAGTGGAACGGTCTGCTCACCTTCAACTTCCGCTCTGCCTGGTTCTTCCTCTTCTGTCTGCTCGATGTACCCGTTTTGAACTTCCTTTTCGAGATCATCGTCATGAGCCTGTTGGCTTATTATATCAAGTACCGTCACGAGGCCTTCTGCAAACGTATTGCAGACAAGTTATAACGAAGGAGAGTCAGGATGAAGTGGACCAAGCAACGACTCAACAATCTGTTCTTCCTACTCGGCATCGCCGCCGTCGTAGTGATGTTGCTGACGTTCGACGTCAGCTTCATTGAGCTATGGGAGCACCTCTGTCATGCCGGCTATTGGCTGATACCGATTGTCGGCATCTGGATTGTGGTCTACGGTCTGAACGCCTTCGCATGGAAAGCCATCATCGAGGGTAACATCGGTGGTAAGGCACCTGTCAGTTTCTGGCGCATCTACCGCCTGACCATCACTGGCTATGCCCTGAACTACGCCACTCCCGTTGGCGGACTGGGTGGCGAACCTTATCGTATCATGGAGCTCTCGAAGGATATCGACAAGCAACATGCCACGTCGAGTGTCATCCTCTATGCCATGATGCATTTCTTCGCCCACTTCTGGTTCTGGTTTCTCAGCATCTTCATCTATTTAGGACTGGTACTGATTGGCGATCTGCCCATCAGCACGGCCATCGGCATCACCCTCGGTATTATCGTGGTGTTCTGTCTGATAGCTTTCTATCTGTTCTCAAAGGGTTATAAGAACGGACTTGTAAAATATGTGTTAGGCGTTGTCAGCCATATCCCTGGTCTGAAGCGGTGGACACTGAAGTTCTGGGCGCGCCATTCTGAAGCCATCCAGAACATAGACCAGCAGATTGCAGCCCTCTACGCCCAGGATACGAAGGCGTTCTACAAGAGTCTGCTGCTCGAATATTTCTCTCGCGTGGTGCAGAGTTCAGAGGTGATGTTCATGCTACTGCTCTTCGGCATCGATTGCGGAGGCGGTTTCAGCGGTCTCACCATCACTTTCCTCCACAGCATCCTGATTGTATCGTTCACAACTCTCTTTGCCAACCTCATCGGCTTCCTGCCCATGCAGTTGGGTGTTCAGGAGGGTGGATTCGTACTCTCCATAGCAGCCCTGGGCCTTTCTGCCGCACTGGGCATCTTTGTGAGTATCATCTGCCGTGTACGAGAGATTATCTGGATTGTCATTGGCATCGGACTGATGAAGCTCAAATAGCTTTGTAATAACGAAATAACGTGATAACGAAATAAAAAAGATATAGCATTATGAATTTTCTCGACAGAAATGAATTTAACTTTGAGCCCAGCCAGAAAGTGGTAGAGGCCATCAGGAGTTTTGACCCGAAGACCCTGTGTTTTTATACCCGCATCTACGATGAGGGCAAGAAAAGTGTTATCTCCGTACGCCTGAGTGAAATCTACGGCGTGCCGGAGGAGCAGGTGCTGCTTACCTATGGCGGCGAAGACATGCTGAAGAACGCCATCCACTATTTCCTTATGCTCGACGACAACAAACGCATCCTCATTCCTGAGTTCTCGTGGTGGTATTACAACCGTGTAGCCAGCGAGTGCGGCGGCAGCTTCGAGATGTATCCCCTGCATGAAAAAGAGGATACGTTTGCCTATGATATCGACGAGGTGATTGAATACACCAACCGTGTGCATCCCCGTATGCTGCTGCTGGCATCACCTAACAACCCCACTGGTAATGGACTGACTCCTGAGGAGATTGGCAACATCATGGAGCATATCCCTTCAGACACGATGGTACTCATCGACGAGGCCTACGCCAGCTTCATCTCCAGCGACACAGACTATATCGCTCCGCTGGTGAATAAGTACAACAATCTTATCATCTCACGTACACTCTCCAAGTTCTACGGCCTTCCCGGTCTCCGCTGCGGTTTCGGCTTCATTGGAAAAGGCCATGATCAGTTCTTAAGCTATGTGAACAAATACTTAGGCTACAACCGTTTCTCTGAGGCTGTTGCTCTGGCAGCCCTCGACAGCGATGAACACTATCGCCACGTGGCCGACGATATGGAATGGGGTCGCCAGCTCTACAAGAAGGAACTCGGTGCCCTGCCTGGCTTCAAGGTCTATAAGTCTGTAGCCAATTTCATCCTCATCAAGTATCCTCTTGAAATCAAGGACGCGCTGATGCAGGCCCTGAAGATTCAGGACTACAAGATCAAGTTCATGTCCGACAAGGGCTTGGAGTCCTGCCTCCGCATCACCCTCGGCCGTAAGGAACAGACGCAAACTGTCGTCGACACCATCCTGAAGGTGTATTCAGAGGTAAGAGGTGAGAAGTAAAAGGTAAGAAATATGATCGGAGTGATTCTTGCTGCGGGCATGGCCAAGCGCCTCCGCCCGCTCACAGATACGAAACCCAAGTGCCTACTGAAAGTCGGTGAGCGCACGCTCTTGGAGCGTACGGTCGCTGCGATGGCTGCCGCCGGCATCAGCGAGTTCGTCGTCGTCACTGGCTATCGTGCGGAGATGATCAAGGATTTCCTAGATAATCAGGATGGTCTGGAGTCTCAAGGTAAACCCAGGTTCACCTATCTCCACAACGCTGATTTCGAGCACAATAATAACATCTACTCCCTTTGGATGGCGGGCGAGATCGTCCGCGGCCGGGAGTTCCTGCTCATGGACAGCGATATCCTCTGCGACCCAGCTGCCGTGCTGCGTATCGCCAGCGAGAAAGAAGCAGCTCTCGCCGTCAATCGTCATGAATTAGGTGAGGAAGAAATGAAGGTGGTGGTCGATACCCAGATGCGCATTACGGAGATCAGCAAGACCTGTCGCCCTGAGGATGCCATGGGCGAATCAGTGGGTATCGAAAAGATGACGGCTGCCTATAGCGAAGCCCTCTTCCGCGAACTGGATCAGATGATTCTCAACGAAGGCCTCATCGATATATTCTACGAACGTGCCTTCGAACGCCTCATCCCCCAAGGTCACACCTTCCGCGTGATTGACACTACTAATTATTTCTCCTACGAGTTAGATACTCCTGAGGACTTCCATCGTGCCCAGGAGCTCATGCCCGCAGAACTCTTGTAAAACGTCAAAATAAATCCTACTATTTCGGAAGAATCTCAAGGAGTTCTTTCATACCCTCTGACGCACCCTTCTGGATCTGCTTCACGCGTGAACCTGCGCTGACGGGATTAGGATCGATGAGATAAACAGGCACATCAGGCCGTGCATAGTGCAGCAGTCCTGCGGCGGGATAGACCACCAGCGAGGTACCAATGATAATCAGGATATCAGCCTCCTGTACCTCCTCGGCAGCGATAGTGATATTTGGCACAGCCTCACCGAAGAACACGATATAAGGACGCAACAATGAACCGTCGCCAGCCTTCGTACCAGGTTCTATCTCACAATTGTCGGGAGTCAGCTGCTGGATATAACGCGGATCATCGACATCACGGCTGGAGCACACCTTCATCAGTTCACCATGCAGGTGGATGACCTTCGTAGAGCCTGCCATCTCGTGGAGATTATCCACATTCTGGGTCACTACGGTAACATCATAATCCTTCTCCAGCTGTGCCACGAGCTTATGGCCCTCGTTGGGCTGCACGCCCCAGCATTTCTTTCGGAGCATGTTATAGAAATTGGTCACTAATGTAGGGTCAGCTAACCAGCCTTCGTGGGTAGCGACTTTCTGTACAGGATAATTCTCCCACAAACCATCGGCATCGCGGAAAGTCTTCAGTCCGCTCTCCACCGACATACCGGCACCGGTCAATACAACGATCTTTTTCATAATTCCAAATTATTAATTTCGAATTCCTAATCAATTCCGCTGCAAATATACAGAAAAAATGAGAGTTAAGAGTTAAGAATTAAGAAAAAATGTAGTGCGGTAGCAAATTTTTCACTTTTCACTCTTTGCTTTTCACTTTTTTATTGTACCTTTGCAGCCGATTTTCGAAAGTTATACATTATTATTATAGAGAAAGAATGGATAAATTAAGTTATGCCTTGGGACTGGGCATCGGTCAGCAATTGTCACAGATGGGTGCCAACGACATCAGTGCCGAGGATTTTGCACAGGCCATCAAGGATGTGCTGCAAGGCAACGAGCTGAAGGTGTCTCATCGCGAGGCCCAGACCATCGTACAGGACTATTTCCAGAAGCAGGAGCAGAAGCTTCAGGCACAGCGTGCAGAAGCCGGTAAGGCACATAAGGAAGCAGGCGAGAAGTATCTGGCCGAGAACGCAAAGAAAGAGGGTGTGATCACCCTGCCCAGCGGTCTTCAGTATCAGGTGCTGAAAGAGGGCAATGGTAAGAAGCCCACAGCCAAGGATACCGTACAGTGCCACTATGAAGGTTTTCTCATCGACGGTACCGTGTTCGACAGCAGCATCCAGCGTGGTGAACCCGCCACCTTCCCCTTGCAGCAGGTAATTGCAGGTTGGACAGAAGGTCTGCAACTGATGCAGGAGGGTGCCAAGTACCGCTTCTTCATTCCCTATCGCCTGGGTTATGGTGAGGGTGGTGCCGGCAATTCGATTCCTCCGTTTGCAGCCCTCATCTTCGATGTCGAATTAATACAAGTAGTTTAAATATAAAAATCAAGGAAAAATGAAAAAGTTAATGTTTGTAGCCGCAATGGCTATTTCTGCAGCAATTTTCACTGGCTGCGGTAACTCAACTCCGAAGGCCAACCTGAAGAGTGATGTTGACACACTGAGCTATGTTTTCGGTATGGCTCGTACACAGGGTCTGAAGGAATATCTTTCTCAGACAGGTGTTGACACAACCTATATGGCCGACTTCATCAAAGGTCTGAACGAGGGTGCTAACTCTGGCGACGACAAGAAGAAGGCTGCCTACTATTCCGGTATCCAGATTGGTCAGCAGATCGCTAACCAGTGGGTAAGCGGTATGAACCACGAGCTTTTCGGTGAGGACTCTACCAAGACTATCTCTCTGAAGAACCTGATGGCCGGTTTCGTCAGCGGTATCAAGGGTGATGGTCTCATGACTGTTGACTCTGCACAGGTTGTGGCTCAGGCCATGATGTCGTCCATTAAGGCCAAGGAGCTGGAGAAGACCTTCGGTTCTAACAAGGAGGCCGGTGAGAAATTCCTTGCTGCCAATGCCAAGAAGGACGGTGTGAAGACTCTGCCCAGCGGTGTGCAGTACAAGGTTATCAAGGAAGGTAATGGCCCAATCCCCGCTGACACTTCACTGGTGAAGGTTCACTATGAGGGTAAGACCGTTGAAGGTAAGGTGTTTGACAGCAGCTACGAGCGCGGCGAGCCCATCAACCTGCGTTGTAACCAGACCATCAAGGGTTGGACCGACGCTATGGTTCACATGCCCGCAGGTTCTGTCTGGGAGGTTTACATTCCTCAGGATCTCGCTTATGGCGAGCGCGAGCAGGGCGACATCAAGCCTTTCTCTGCACTGATCTTCAAGATTGAGTTGCTCGAGGTTAATCCTAAGAAGTAATGAAAAAGACCATTCTATTGGCACTCGCCCTCGTGGCGAGTGCCTCTTTGTTTACAGCCACTGCCCAGAAGAAGAAGGTAGCGACGAAGAAGGGTGCCGTAAAGGAAGAGCCCGTAAAGCTCTCCAATGGCAGCGACTCACTGAGCTATGCCGCTGGTATGAGCATCACTAACGGTCTGATTCCCTTCCTCGTTCAGCAGCAGGGGGTCGACACAACCTACATGGCTGATTTCGTGAAAGGTTTCCAGATGGTAGCCAATGGTGGCAGCGATCCCAAGATGAAGGCCTACGCCGCCGGTATGGACATTGCCAAACAGGTGAAGGAGCGTATGATGCCTGATCTCACCAAGGACTTTCAGGACACCCCCGACTCCATCGTGACCAAGCTGTTCTACAAAGGCTTCAGCGATGCCTTGCTGAAAGACTCCAGTGTTTTTAAGCAGGAGGGTGCCGAGGCATATTTCAGAGACAAGCAGATTGCCAATAAGGCCGCCAAGGACGAGAAACTCTATGGTGCCAACCGCGATGCCGGTCGTCAGTTCCTCGCTGAGAATGCCAAGAAGGAGGGTGTAGTCACCCTGCCCAGCGGCCTGCAGTACAAGGTGCTCGTTAAAGGCGACGGTCCTATACCCACCCTCGACGACAAGGTACAGGTGAACTATGAGGGTCGTCTCGTTGACGGTACGATGTTCGATGCTTCTGCCAAGCACGGCGACAAGCCGATGGAGTTCAAGCCCAGCCAGGTCATCAAGGGCTGGCAAGAGGCACTCACCATGATGCCTGTGGGCTCTACCTGGCAGCTCTTCATTCCCTTCGAGCTGGCATATGGTGATCGCGACTCTGGCCAGATCAAACCTTTCAGTGCATTGGTCTTCGATGTTCAATTAGTGGGCATCGTTAAATAAAAACATCAAGTGTGTCACAAAAGTGGCACACTTTTTTTACTTTTTCTCCAAAAAAGTTGCATTATTCAATTAAATTGTTTACTTTTGCTGACAAATTGTAAACAATCGCATCGAGTTATGGAGAAAATTGACAATCTGGACAGGAAGATCCTGAGCATTCTCTCAAAGAATGCACGTATCCCATTCAAGGATGTAGCCGCTGAGTGTAATGTGTCACGCGCCGCCATCCACCAACGTGTACAACACCTTATCGAAGCCGACGTCATCACTGGCAGCGGTTTCGATGTGAACCCCAAGAGTCTGGGCTACAGTACCTGCACCTACGTGGGCATCACCCTTGAAAAAGGCAGCATGTACAAGAATGTGGTGGAGCGTCTGCAGCACATCCCCGAAGTGGTGGAGTGCCATTTCACCACCGGTCCCTACACCATGATGGCGAAACTCTACGCCCGTGACAACGAACAGCTCATGGAACTCCTCAACGGCCAGTTGCAGAGCATCCCTGGCGTGGTGGCCACAGAAACCCTCATTTCCCTTGAACAGAGCATCAAGCGGGAGATTCCCGTGACCATCTAAAGGCAACACCCGCTATGACAGACAGATTCGACCTGCAGGCCCATCTTCGCAACGTCTATGCCAAATATCCGGCCGCCCAGCGACAACCCATCATCGGTATCACCGGCAACTACGAAGACCTGACCTGTAAACTGGGCCAGGGCTATTACAAGTCGGTGGTGGCAGCAGGAGGTGTACCCATCGTCATTCCGCCCGTGGCAGATACCAACACCCTCGTCAATACCCTCGACCATATCGATGCCCTCATCCTTAGCGGCGGCGGCGACTTCAACCCCCTCTATGGTGGCGAGGAGCCCTCCAACCGTCTGCATGACATCAATTCCGAGCGCGACCTGCCCGAGCTGATGCTCACACAAATGGCCTACAACCGGCAGATGCCCATCCTCGGCATCTGTCGCGGCATCCAGACATTGGCGATGGCCCTCGGTGGGCGTGTGTGGCAGGACATCAATGAGAAGACCGTCACCAAGCACTCGCAGCAGGCTGCACGTAACGAGGTGACCCACTCAGTGAACATAGAGGAAGACTCACTCCTCCACCAGATGTACCAGGAAGACAAGATGTATGTCAACAGCTTCCACCATCAGGCCGTTCGCGAGCCGGGACCCAAGTTCCGCGTCACCGCCAAGTCACCTGACAACATCATCGAGGCTATGGAGAGCAATGAGTTCAAACCCATCGTCGGCGTGCAGTGGCATCCGGAGTGCCTCGAAGAGGGCATGCCCCTGTTCCACTGGCTCATCAAAGAGGCACTGGCCTATCATCATGCCCACGAGGTGCACAACCGCGTGCTCACCCTCGACACCCACTGCGACACCCCCATGTTCTTCCCACAGGGTATCCACTTTGATCAGCGCGATTCCAAAATCCTCGTCGACCTGCACAAGATGACCGAAGGCCGTCAGGATGCCACCATCATGGTGGCCTATCTGCCCCAACCCAAGATTGGCGAGACCTTTTCATCACTCGTCGACTTCGATGTTGCCGGGCCAACCGAATATGCCGACCTTATCTTCGACAAGATCGAGGAGATTGTCAGCCAGAACAAGACCTACCTGAGCATTGCCCGCACGCCTGGCGACCTCTACGAGGACAAGCGCAACCGCCGCAAGTCCATCATGCTTGGTATCGAGAACGGTCTGGCCCTCAACGGCCAGTTGCAAAACCTGCAGCATTTTGCCCAGCGCGGCATTGTCTATATGACGCTCTGCCATAATGGTGACAACGATCTTTGTGACTCTGCCCGAGGCTGTAACACCCACGGCGGTGTGAGCCGTTTCGGTGAACAAGTCATACGCGAGATGAACCGTCTGGGCATTATGGTCGACCTGAGCCATGCCTCAGAGAAAAGTTTCTATGATGCCCTCGACATCAGCAGTACACCCATTGTGTGCAGCCACTCCAGTTGTAAGGCCCTCTGCGACCATCCCCGCAACCTCTCAGATGACCAGATGCGCGCCCTCGCCTCCAAAGGCGGTGTGGCACAGACTACGCTCTACCCGGGCTTCCTGAAGAAGGAGGGAGAGGCTTCTATCATGGACGCCATCGCCCATCTGGAGCACGCCATTAAGATCATGGGCATCGACCATGTAGGCCTAGGCACTGACTTCGATGGCGACGGTGGTGTCATCGGTCTTGCCGACTCCAGCGAGCTCATCAACTTCACCCGCCAGCTCCTCGCCCGCCGCTACAGCGAGCGTGACATCCAGAAGATATGGGGCGGCAACTTCCTCCGCGTGATGTCAGTTGTTCAGAAAGTGAATAGTTAATAGTTAATTGTGAATAGTCAAAATGAAAAATAATAATAGGTTTTTAAGAAAAGGTATATTTGGGATGGTGATGGTACTATTCACTATTCACTGTTCACTGTTCACTGTCTCCTGCGGCTTGCGCAAGCAGACCACTGCCGACACAGAGACACAATCCGCCATCGGTCCCGCCTTCAATGCCGACAGCGCCTTCCTCTTCTGTCAGCAGCAGTGCGACTTCGGTCCCCGCACTATGAACAGTCAGGCCCACGACCTTTGTGAGCAGTGGATCATCAATAAATTCAAGGGCTACGGTATGACCGTCATTCCCCAGAAGTGCGAGTTGAAAGGCTACGACGGAACTACCCTCCATAGCACGAACATCATCGCCAGTTACAAGCCGGATCTGAAGGATCGCATCCTGCTCTGTGCCCACTGGGACTGTCGTCCCTGGGCTGATAACGACCCCGACGAGGCCAACTGGCACAAGCCCGTCCTCGCTGCAAATGATGCCGCCTCGGGAGTCGCCGTCATGCTCGAAATCGCAAGACTAATAAGTGAAGAACTAAGAACTAAGAGTTCTTGGACGAGCCAAGCGGCAAAGCCGAGCGATGATTACACCGAAACCACTGATACTTCTCAGCAGAGTAATCATAACTCTTCACTCTTAACTCTTAACTCTTCATTCGGAATCGACTTCATCTGCTTCGATGCCGAAGACTATGGCTTCCCTCAATGGGAGACTACCGACGACCCTGGCAACACCTGGGCTCTCGGTGCCCAATACTGGGCCGCTAACCCTCACGTCTCTGGCTATAAGGCCCGCTACGGCATTCTGCTCGACATGGTAGGCGGACAAGGGGCGCAGTTCTATCAGGAAATCATGTCGAAGCATTACGCCAAACATATTGTCGACAAGGTCTGGCAAGCCGCCTCTATAGTAGGCTATGGCAGCAGCTTCCCCATGACAGAGGGCGGTCAGATCACCGACGACCACATCCCTGTGAATACCGTAGCCAATATTCCCTGCATCGACATCATCCCTTATTACCCCAACTGCGAACAGAGTACATTCGGTCCCACCTGGCACACCCTCAACGACGATATGGCCCACCTCGACAAGAATACTCTCCTCGCCGTAGGCCAGACCATCATTCAGGTTCTGTTCTCAGAGAAATAATCGGCATTTCACAAGACCATCTTCGTCTTGGTTTTAACAAACGCTGGATACTCCGTCACCACTCCTAACCGCCTGAAAGACAGTAGAATGATGGCGGAGGATTTTCTACATTCCTCGCGGAATTATCATATCCTATTGTTTTTTCTTCCGCCTCAACGGTTGCGAGGCGAGGGCTCAGCGCCTCTGAAGTCCCTTCTCGCTAATCTGCCACTTAAGCTCCAGTAATCTGCCACTTAAGTCGCAGATTCTCGCGACTTAAGTTCTAGCATTCTGGAACTAAAGTGCTAGATTCGTGAGGTATTGCCTCACGACAGCCGAAGTCCCGCCTCGTGATGGTTCAGCTACACCCTCAATCGTAGCAGAAGCTTCCCTATCAAAAAATCCTTGGCAATGCAACAATCATCGGCAATGCCAAATTCCTCCGCCATCATCTTTCTTTAAGTCAAGAGATTAAACCACATGGCGGAGAATTCTGCCAATATCTATGAAAGCAGTAAAATGTCGTGCGAGAGCGCACAAAAGCGTGCGAATACGCACAAAATAGCGGTGTAGGAAGAGATAGAGGCAATTTTGTTGGGGAATGTGGGAGATGTATGGAGAATTTTCCTTATCTTTGCCATCGAAAAGGTAAAAACAGAATGAATGATGGAAGATAAGAAGAAGGGCAAGGTGCTCATCATTGACGATAACGAGGATATACTCTTTGCGCTGAACCTACTGCTGAAACCGCTATTGGACGACATACGGGTAACGACAAAGCCGGAGCAGATAGATAAGTTCTACGATTTGTTGCAGCCGGACGTGGTGCTGTTGGACATGAACTTCAGGCGCGACGCGATCAGCGGCGAAGAGGGCTTCGAGTGGTTAGAGCACATTCTTCACAAAGATGCACAGGCAGTGGTCATCCTGATGACTGCCTATTCCGATGCCGACAAGGCGGTGCGTGCGTTGAAGAACGGTGCCACTGACTTTATCACCAAGCCGTGGGATAACTCGAAACTGTTGGCAACGCTCTTTGCAGGCATCGAACTGAGTCATGAGCGGCATAAAAACCGATTGTTGGAGCAACGGATGGAGGTGGCGGCATCGCCTTTCGGAGCCACGGCGGCACCGGCTATTATCGGCGAGAGTCCGGTGATGCGACGGGTGTTGCAAACGGTGGCACAGGTGGCGCCGACAGATGCCAACGTGCTCATCCTCGGCGAGAACGGCACAGGCAAGGACGTCATCGCACGGCAGTTGTGCGCACAGTCGGGGCGAAACGGAAAGCCCTTTGTCAGCATCGACCTCGGCAGCGTACCGGAACCGTTGTTCGAGAGCGAGCTGTTCGGCTACGAGAAGGGGGCATTTACGGATGCCCGCAAGGCGAAGGCTGGGCGGATGGAGACGGCCTCGGGCGGCACGCTGTTCCTCGACGAGATAGGCAACCTGCCGTTGCCCTTGCAGGCGAAACTTTTAGCTGCGCTGGAGCGCCGCGAGATTTCACGCCTCGGCAGCACGACGACGACGCCCATCGACGTGCGCCTGCTCTGCGCCACGAACGCCGACATCCACACAGAGGTCAGCGAGGGACGCTTCCGCGAGGATTTGTTCTACCGCATCAACACTATCGAGATCACCATCCCGCCGCTGCGTGAGCGCGGCGAGGACATCATCCTGCTGGCCGAGCACTTCGTCAAGACCTACGCTCATAAATATAATAAGATGGTAACGACGCTCAACCGCGACGCTCGTCAGCGACTGCTGCGCCACACGTGGCCGGGCAATGTACGCGAACTGATGCATGCCGTGGAGCGTGCCGTACTGTTGGCGAAGGGCCCGACGCTCTGTGCGCAGGACTTCGTGCTGAAGGAGAGCGCGCGCCGGACGGCACAGACGCAAACGCTGAACCTGGAACGGTTGGAACAGGAGGCCATCGAGCGCGCCATGAGCATCGCCGGCGGCAACGTCACCCGCGCCGCGGAACTCCTCGGCATCACACGTTTCGCTCTCTATAGAAAACTCAACAAATGAAGACGTATCTGTTGTATATCGTGGGCCTCGTGGCGCTGATGGTTTGTCTGGCGGCAAGCATCGGGGCGGGGCTGGTATGGCCGAGCATCGCGCTGGGCATCACGCTGCTGTGGCTGTGTGCGTCGCTGTACGGGCGCATCGGCCGGATACTCTATGCCTACCGCGAGACGGAAAAGGAGAACGAGCGGCTACACACACGACTTGGCGAGGCCGAACGGCAGTTGCAGTACCTACGACAGTTGACGGAGAACGTGGATACGGCGCTCTTTGTATGCGACACCGACGGGCGCATCGACTGGATGAACCATGCGGCACAAGGGCTGGTCTCCGGCCAATCGCTCCCCGCCAGCATCCTCCAAGCCATCGCCGACCATGCCGAGGTAGTGGACAGTTGCGCCCTCTCCACCGTGCTTTTGCGCATTGACGGGCGGCGGCGGCTTGTGGTGGCGTTGAAGGATGTCTCGGCGCTGATGCAGCGACAGGAGATGGAGGCGTGGCAGCAACTCATCCGCGTGCTGACGCATGAGATCATGAACTCCCTCACGCCCATCATCTCCATCAGCGAGACCTTAACCAATGAAAACGAAGCCTTCGCCGTCATCAACCGCCGTTGCCATGTGCTCCTCGATTTCGTAGAAAGCTACCGCCAACTGACGCGCATCAAAACTCCCGAACGGACAACCTTCCCCGTCAGCGAACTCTTTGAGCATATCACAGGACTCTATCCACAAGTACAGACCCAAGGCGAGGGACTGTTGACGGCTGACCGTTCTCAATTAGAACAAGTAATTATAAACCTAATCCGTAACGCCTACGAGAGTGGTGCCACAGAGGTAGAAATCATAATTAATAACGATAATGAAATCCGCGTAAAGGACAACGGCAGCGGCATGTCGATCGATGTTCTCGGCCATGCTTTCATCCCTTTCTTCACTACCAAGCCAACGGGTACCGGCATCGGTCTCAGTCTCTGCCGCCAGATTATCCTAAAACATGGCGGCACCATCACTGTCGATAGTCAGGAAGGCGAAGGCACCACCTTCACCATCAAGTTGTAACACCGTGCTTTTCCGCACACATTTGAGCATATTCGCACACAAGCACAACAATGTGCTATTTGTATCTTGTTGAATACCAGACACTTCTCGTTTTGGCACGGTTGTTGATATATATAAAGGTGTAAACATGAACATCAAATTATCAATGAAACAAGCATTTCGCATTATCTCTCGTATGAAGGGCTACACGGCATTGTCGCTGTTGGGTCTCATTATTTCTCTCAGCGGCACAGTTATCATCAGCCGCTATCTCTATCAGGAGTGGACTATCGACCACTTTATGCCTGCGGTCAACCGCACCTTCATCTGCTGCGTCCAGTATGTAGGGGAAAGTGAATGGATGCCGATGGAGACCTCCGACCCTAACCATCAGGATTGCTTCGTCTCGCCCGTCAAGAACCAGAGCGACGTGGAGTGCTGGACGGATGTGCATTTTCGCTCTATGTATGCCGTCACGCCAGATAAGGGTGAGACCTTCTATCCGCTTGCCGTCAGCGTAGACTCCACCTTCACGCAAGTTTTTCCGTATGAAGCAGTGGAAGGAACAGTCGTGCTGCGGGCCAAAGGCCAGTGTATCGTGAGCGAGAAACTGGCAGTGCGGCTCTTCCCTGGCGAGAGTGCCGTGGGCAAGACCATCACCGTGGGCGAAGAAAACGACGTGAATACTATTGTGGGCGTGTTCCGTCAACCCAGAACCAAGTCAAGTTTCCGCTTCGACATTGCCGACTTCGCCGATGAGGACTTCTATGCCCCTCAAAACAGCTGTTGTGTAGGAATCGTTCGTTTGCG
>JAEETD010000010.1 GCA_016290175.1 Prevotella sp.
GTTAGTCTTGACAGTTGTCGGATTCCTGCCCCCAAAGAGAGCATAGTCCTAAGCACTTCATTGCGTCTTGATTTCTCAAGACTTTGAACCATAAGAGGATTAACAATTCCTCAATTCTACAAATATATTACCTTGTAAAATGATCACAAGAACCGACCCCGTGATCTAAGACCCCGTGATCTAACTGTCATCTGCGCTGGCCACCATCGGCAGCAACATCAGGAGGAATAAAAGGATTTGTTTCTTCATAGACTTATTGTTTTTGATTACTTCACCACGACTTTCATGCTCCTGTCACCTATCTTTGTGATAGTTACGCTGCCGGGCTGGAGGTTGGTATTAACCGTCGCACAGCCATTACGGCTGACAGTTTCACCTGCCAACATGCCGTTAGCACCATAGATGCTGATATGTGTCCCTTCGGCTACACCTTGAATGGTCAGCAAACCGCCCTGGCCCAGAATCATTGGAAGAGCGGAATGTGGTGTTTCAATACCTGCACTTTCATCCAAAGCTTTAAAAGTACCAAAGTAGCTCCAAGGCACAGTAGTTTTATAGTCGTTCAGACTACTGGCTGGCACATATAGCGTCGCATTCTGAGGATTGGAGTCTTGGAAAGCGTCTGCACTGGTCGAAGGGACGTCTTTAGACAGGCAGTAAACAGTCTTCATCTTTGTGCAGCTTGCGAAGGATTGCAAGTCTATTTTCCTCACGGAGCTACCTATGGTTATAGTTGCCAGGTTAGTACATCCTACGAATGATTTACCTATCGTGGTCACACTGTTAGGGATTACTATCGAAGTCAGGCTAGAGCAATTCTCGAAAGTAAGTTCGCTCAACATAGTTACGCTGTTGGGAATCGTCAATGACTTCAGACTGCTACAATTCCTGAAAACATACTCCCTTATATCCATCAGATTCTCGGAGAGAGTTATGGATACCAAGTTCTTGCAGCCAGAAAAAGACGCAGCACCAATTATTTCCACACTGTTGGGAATCGTCACGGAGGTCAATCCTGTACAATTCGCGAATGACCAACCCCTAAAAGACGTCACGCTGTTTGGAATGGTCACTGAGGTCATATCGCGACAGTTCACGAAAGCTTGCTCTCCAATGGTGTTCACCGTATATTCCTTTCCTTGATACTTTACTTTCTCAGGAATGGTAACGTTACCTGAATAATAGTTGGGATTATTCTCAACTGTTGCCTTGCCATTCGACGACAGACTGAAAAACATTCCGTTTATCTCTACAGTATCATCTGCGCTGGCCACCATCGGCAGCAGCATCAGGAGGAATAAAAGGATTTGTTTCTTCATAGCGCTATTATTGTTTTAGTTATTCTGGCGACAAAATTACAAAATCATTTCCACACCACCAAACAACTTTCTACTTTTTTAAGCCCCAGTACTGTCTACAATAAGTTGGGCTCATTTCTTTTCCTGGGCTTTCCATGGCCAAGGGGGCCAAAAGAAACCTTTTGCGTCGTTATTCTCCGCACTGTTGCGTAGAAAAACGTTAAATTTTGCAGCAAAATTTGGAGTTGTTCATGAAATACCTTATATTTGCTGGCAAAAAGAAAACCCATGAGTACATTGTATATTTGGCAAGAGGATAGTTGGCCTCATTTTACATGGAATAATGAGCAGATTGCCCGGTTGTTGGCAGAGACACATCAGCAGTTAGGCCGTCTGACTGGAATCGTCAGTATGTTTGGTTTTGAACAGAAAGCCAATACGTTTCTTGATGCAATGACTCAGGAAATCGTACACTCTGCGGAAATTGAAGGTGAAATACTCAACCATGACAGTGTTCGCTCTTCGGTCGCTCGTCAATTGGGTCTGCCTTATGCCGGCCTGCCTCGTATAGATCATTATGTGGAAGGTGTCGTTCAGATTATGGTTGACGCGACGCAGCATTTTGAACAGCCGCTAACCGACGAACGCCTTTTCGGGTGGCACGCGGCTCTTTTTCCTACTGGATATAGCGGAGCTTATAAAATCACCGTAGCCAACTGGAGACAGTCCCAGGATTCCATGCAGGTCGTCTCTGGGGCAATGGGACATTACCAAGTGCATTTCGAGGCACCTCCAAGTGAGCTGGTGCCTGCGATGATGACTCAATTTCTTGAATGGTTGAATGCAGACAATGACGTTGACCCGTTGATAAAAGCCGCCATTGCTCATCTTTGGTTTGTAACTATCCACCCGTTTGAAGATGGCAACGGAAGGCTTTGCCGTACTATCACGGAAATGATGCTTGCCAGAGCTGACGGGATGGCGCAGAGGTTCTATAGCCTGTCATCAGCAATCCTCAACAGTCGTAAGGACTATTATGAACAGCTGGAGCAGACCCAGAAAGGAACGACAAGCATTACTGCCTGGATAGAGTGGTTTCTCCAGGCACTACATCTGGCCATCGTAAGCTCGATAGAGAAGATGGATAGGGTGATTCAGAAAACGGATTTCTGGAATCGACATGCCGATACGCCCGTCAATGAACGCCAACGGAAAGTAATCAATCGTCTTTGGGATGGCTTTGAAGGCAAGCTGAATTCATCGAAGTGGGCCAAAATATGCCATTGCTCCCAGGACACAGCAATACGCGACATTCACGACCTGATGGACAAAGGAATATTGCGCGATACAGGTGAAGGAGGCCGCAGCAAGAACTATGAACTGTTGGATTTGGTAGATTTTGAAAATGGAGCAAAGAAGTAGATAAAGAGCTGAAGGGGTATAGTTCCACCTTATTATATTATATAGCATTCTTGTTTTATTTACAGACTATCCCAAATCGATATTGAACGATTTAGGATAGCAAATGATTAATATTGGCCTGACATTTACATCGTAGCAGTCAGGAAAGTAGCATTGCCGAAGATGTAAAGCACGTTTTCGCAGGCAGGCACCAGAATGGTCTCGCCCTGTCGAATATGGATCCCGTTGATGTTGGCCTCGCCCCACAGGCACATCACGATGACAAAGGAGTCGCAGTGGAAGTCAATCTGTTGTGCAACCTGAACCACCACACGGTGTACCACGAAATAGGGACAGTTGATAAGCTGGCTGATGGGCTTTGTTGAGTCATACGACGTGCGATACTCCGGCCACACCTGATAGTCGATGGCATCTTTTGCCTGCTCAATATGTAACTCGCGTGGATTACCATGCGAATCCTTACGCCCGAAATCATAGACGCGGTAAGTGATGTCACTGGTCTGCTGGATCTCAGCTAAGAAGTTGCCGGCACCGATAGCATGCAGTCGACCGGCCGGCAGGAAGTAGAGGTCGCCCTCATGGGCTTCGTGGGTAGAAAGGACGTCTTGCATGGGTGAATGATCGTTCACAGGTTCAGCCGTAGCCAATTGCTCATAGTCTTCTCGAGTGATGCTCTTCGAAAGCCCCGCATAGATTTTCGAGCCGACATCGCTCTTAATGACATACCACATTTCTGTCTTGCCAGCACAACCGTGCCGCTCCATAGCCAGTTTGTCGTCAGGGTGCACTTGGACGCTGAGGTCTTGGCGGGAGTCGATGAACTTGACCAACAGCGGGAACTGGTTGCCAAACCGTTTATAAACCTTCTGCCCCACGAGCAGTCCTTTGTATTTGTCGATGAGTTCGGTGAGATTCATGCCTACATCCACATCGTCAACAAGACCACGCTCCACGGCAATGCTTTCATGATCAGGCACACCGCTGATTTCCCAACTCTCACCGATATTTGGCTGTGCTGTATAGATTCCCTTGAACGGGGCTATCTGATAGCCACCCCAAATGGTGGTCTTCAGATATGGTTCAAACTTGTACGGTTTCATTTTCCTATGTTTTTTAAATTTTTCGTTCTATTATTTCTAAACACATGCGACCGTTATGATAAGGACATTTCCAGAATCCAGCCTTGTCATCAGTAGTATTCAGCGTCCTGTCGCGATGGCGACTCCAATACCACTCGCCATTCTTGTAATCTATCATTTTATCCTTGATATATTGCCAACAACAGAGGGCTTTTTTGAATGCAGATTCATCATGGAAATGCTGGAAAATGTTGATAAATCCAACAACAGCTTCGGCTTGCACCCCCTTATAATCCAGGCTCCAATATACGCCTCCATATTTCGGGTCAATGAAATGGTCGATAAAATACCGTTTGGCCCGGTTGGCCATTTCCAAATAGACAGGCTTCCGCAATACTCGATAGGCCGCCGAGAAAGTCCACAGGATGCGGGCGTTTAGGATGGCTCCCTTGTCAGCATCGGTGTTAAGCACATTGTTATTGTCAATACGCCCGTAGAAGCCGCCATGCTCATCGTCCTGCATGCGGTCTATCCAGAAGCGAAGGATGTTGTACTCCAACACCTCGCGCACTTCCTGTTTCAATATCTTCATCTCTTTCATTTATAATGGGCAAACATAGTTTACAATTTATTTGTACGGTTCTTTGCGATGAGTCGCTTGATGGTCTCCACACTGGCCGAGGTAGTCAGTCCATCCACGGGCGTGTTCATGCAGTAGTCGATGAGACGGTCGACACTTGACACGGCCACGTGCATACGGGTATCAGCCGAAGCATAGTATATCAATACCCGTCCGTCACCGTCTTTTATCCATCCATTCGAAAACGCCACGTTCATCACATCGCCGATATACTCGTCGCACTCAGGTACAAGGAAGTAACCGCCCGGCTGAGCAATTACGCGCGTAGGATCATCGATAGCCGTCATATACATATATAACACGTAGCGCAGACCGTCGGCAGTCATGCGTACCCCATGGGCCAGGTGCAGCCATCCCTTCGCCGTCTTCAATGGGTGCGGCCCCTCGCCGTTCTTCACCTCCATAATAGTGTGGTAGTGACGTGGGTTGATGATGATTTCCGCCTCAATTTCTGCATGGGTGATATCCTCAACGAGTCCCCAACCAATGCCGCCACCACTCCCTGTGTCGATGAAGCCGTCTTGGGGACGGGTGTAGAAGGCATACTTCCCGTTCACGAACTCCGGATGCAGCACTACATTACGTTGCTGGCTCTTCGACTTCAGATCGGGCAACCGCTCCCATGTCTTCAAGTCTTTTGTTCGGGCTATCGATGCAGTGGCCGTAGCTGCCGAGAGATTACCTGCCTGCGAGTCATCGTGGCGCTCTGCACAGAACACACCGTAAATCCATCCGTCCTCATGCTGGGTGATGCGCATATCGTAAATGTTCGTCGTGGGAACAAGTGTGTCTGGCATCGTAACAGGCTCTGGCCAAAAGTTCCACTGGTCTATACCGTTAGGCGATTCCGCAACAGCAAAGAAACTCTTGCGATCTGCTCCCTCTACGCGACACACCAACAGGTACTTGCCTTCCAACTTGATTGCCCCTGCATTGAGGACAGCATTCATCATAATGCGTTGCATCAAGTAGGGGTTGTCCCTTTCCGAGAAGTCATAGCGCCACTCCAACGGCGTATGCTCGGCGGTCAGTATGGGGTACTGATATTTCTCGTAGATACCGTTTCCGCCCTCTACAGGGCTGTTCTTACGTGCGAGTAATTCTGCATGGCGCTCGCGTAGTTGTTTTACTTTTTCTTGATAGCTCATTTTTATATAGTTTTATTGGATGATTCCTTTTAACGTATGAACATTTTTGCAACTTACCATTTTATTGAAGTCGTCGGCCCACGGCTGTCCGGGAACAGGACCAAAGAATTCCTTATGGTAGTTGCGCCAAAACAGGAAATAGCTGATGGGGTAGCAGTCCATGATGGGTTGCAGCACACGGGTGTACCACGTTGAGTCCGTCATGTTTTTCAACCCACACTCGGTCAGTGCTATCAGTTTGCCATGATTCCTGGCAAAGACGCTGAGGAAGTCAAGGTCGGCTGTCACCTGATTGACGAAATCCTCTTCCGTCCCCCACTGATAGGCATCCTCTCCCAATAGCGTCACCCGGTCATCACCCGGATAGCGCTGCATGAAGCGTGCTTCCGTCCATTGGCCGTCGAGATTCGGCGAATAGCTCCATAGCAGGTTGTCGAAGCCGCGCTGCCGAAAGTTGTCCTGTAACAGATTCCACAACTGCTTATATTCCTCTGCAGTACATAGTTTCTCGCCCCACCAGAACCACGAACCATTGTTCTCGTGCCAAGGTCGGAAGATGATGGGTACTGGCTGTCCCTTGCTGTCACTTAGCGTACTGATGAAGTTGGCCACACGCCCCATCCATTGTCGGAACTTCTCATGCTGACTGCCGCCAGGCAGAATGTTGCGCACCACGGTGGAGTCGCTGACATCCCAGGCCGTGCCACCCGTCAATGGGTTTCTGGGATGCCACGAAAGGGTGACGATGCCGCCCCGCTCATGATGGGCTATCAATTCATCATGGATACGGGTGAAAGGAACGCTATCGAGGTTCTTTGCGTCGCCCATTTCTATGCCACCGAGGTCAAAGCCCATCACGGCAGGATAGTCGCCACATGTCTCTTTCGTGTCGCTGCGCCCAAGTTCCGGCTTCGAGGGGTCTGCGATACCCGACCAGTTGACGCCATAAAAAGGATCGTCCTGATGCCCCATCATATAGCCTTTGGTCTGTAAGCCCTGTAACCGTTCTTCCAACTGCCCGCTTACTGTCTGTTTTAATTCAAACACGCGGCTAGCATAATCCTCCCACAATGGCACCTCAATACCAACATTCATGAGGAAACTGCCTGTGAACCGCTTGCCGCTGAGGGCACATGGATTTTGACCGACACGTACATTCTTCTCTGTCAGTGTATAGGTTTTTCCGGGGTTCAGGCCAGCTAGCCGAATGCGGGGAATGGCCTGACCATAGTAGTTTTCTATCTTATAAATAAATAAGGTGGCTTGGTTTTTTGCATCATTCACATACATGAGTGAGGCCACACCTTTTTTGTCGTATGGAGAAATAAGGCGGAAGAGGTCGCCTGTCTGAACAATCGTTCGCATCTCCTTGTAGTCCCTGAAGCACGTCTCCGCCTGACTGCGCTCTTCCTGCGTCATGTCCTTGGGCTGCAGTTCAATGCCAAGGCGGCCACTCATGGCTACATCGCAACGGAACTTCACGGGAATGACCCGTCCGCCCGTATTCCAGTAGGGACAGTGGTTAATATGGGCAGCCATGGCGTTGGCGGGGAAGAAGAGCGAAGTGCCCCATTGGATATAGACGCGCTGCAGGGCATCAGTATTGTCACTGACCCAAAACTCGTCGAAATAGGGTAGCAATCCGTAGTTGGCACGGCCGCCACCCGAGGCGCAGTCCTGAATCACGACGTCGGGGTACTTGGCGCGGATGCGTTGCAACACCTTCAGCAGCCCAAGGTGATAATCCACGTAGAGGTTCGTCTGTTTCGCCATGGGCAGATAGAGCGAACCGACGTTCTGTATCGAGGCGTTGGCATCCCATTTGATATAGGCAATCTCTGGGTACTGTGTCAGCAAGTCATCCACAATCTTAAATACAAAGTCTTGCACCTTCTGGTTTGTCATATCAAGCACTAATTGCGTACCTCCACGACCCAATTTCAGTACCCGTCCTTTCGTCTGTAATGCCCATTCTGGATGCTTCTCAAAGAGTTCGCTCTTAGTGTTCACGGCCTCCGGCTCAATCCATATGCCGAATTTGATGCCCTTCTCGCGGGCGGCATCGACTAAAGCCTTCAGTCCGCCGGGCAGTTTCTTTTTGTCCACTACCCAATCGCCCAGCGTCGATGAGTCATCATTGCGCTGATACTTGTCGCCAAACCAGCCGTCATCCATCACGAACAGTTCACCGCCCAGTTTCGAGATGTCATCCATCATCTGAACCATGCGCTCCTCATTGATGTCAAAGTAAAGACCCTCCCACGAGTTCAACAGAATGTTGCCTACATTCATGCCACGATGCAGCATACCGCAAGTCCGCGCCCAGCGGTGGAAGTTCCGACTCACGCCGCCCATGCCCTCTTCGCTGTAAGTCAAAGCTAGATGAGGAGTTAGGAAGACCTGCTTCGGCTCCAAAATATACTCCGAAGCCTGCGGGTCTATGCCGGCATAGAAATGATGGAAGTTCTTGTCGGTGGTATTAACGCGTAGTTCGAAGTTGCCGCTCCAGCAGAGTGCGGCGCCGATAGTCCTGCCATGCTGCTCATTAGGCTGCCCGTCTAATGAAAAAATCACCTCAGGTGCATCTAAGTGAGCATTGCGTGCTCCGTCTGAGTTACGAATCACCTGTAGACCGCGCGTCAGTGGCTCCTGCGTCACGTCGGTTTCCGAAGCCCAGTCGCCATGCAGATGCGTCAGCCACACGTCGCCCCGCCTTATTGTCAGATGACCAGAGTCGAAACGCTTAAGTGTGATGCTACCTTTTTCATGGTGGCAAATCTCTGTCCATGTCTCGATGACATCAACCTTGTTATAGGCTTTAAAAAATACCTTTATCGTTATTGGTTGTAGTTTGTCCTTCATTGTAAAGGTGTGGACAATAGCATCGACTTCACTCGTGGAACTGTAGTCTGTCACCTGCAACTCAAGATTCAAGTCACCGTCCGTATGCTGCACCTGCAATGCGGGCAGATGAATCATGTCGACTGTGCCGAAGGTGGGCAGGGTAGCAAAATTGAAATCGCTGCCTGCCGCTTTCAGTTGTCCTACTTCAGTAATTTTGGCACCATAATAGTCTTGTTTCAGATCCTCCCCTTCGTTAGCGTGTAACACCAACGACGAGTTCGGTGTCGAGACAATCACTTGACCTTCCCAAAGGCTATGGGTGGGCTCGGGAATGGCACTTGCTTCTGGTGCCCCCAGGAGCAACGCCACTCCTATTACAATCTGAAATCTGTTCATACCAACTTATAAAATAATAAATAACTAATTAAATATTATCAACTGTTTCAGTCTTTTAACTCCTTTAAAAGCCAGTTTTCCCACTCGTCCCACTGTTCCTGGAACCAGAAGTGCCATGTGGCCTGATAAGGCGAAATCTCCTTAGGTCCAGTCACCGTATTGTAGGTGGCCCAAGCTGTGGTAGGGGGCACTACATCGTCACAATAGCCAAAAGAAAACCAGCCCTTTTGACTGTTGGTAATCAGACGCGCAAAATTCACGCCGTCGTAATAACGCGACACCTCGATCTGCTTCTCCTGGCCCTTGCCTTTGTTCCAATAGAAGTAGTGTGGCCAGCCGCAGGCTATACCTCGCAGCGAGTTGGTATGGTCACAAAGGGCTGCGTGCACAGGGGCGTAACAAGTGATGCGTTTGTCAAGTCCTGCTGTGGCCAGCGTCAGAAATCCTCCCTGACTCGAGCCCGTTACACCTGCATTCTTTCCGTCCCACGGGGTGTACTGCTCTATATAGTCCATCGCACGGATACATCCCATAATCACATGATGATAGTAGTGCTTCTCGCGCGAGTCCATATTATACTCCCAGTAGCCTCTCAGCGCGCCGTTGTTCAGGTTGTCGTAAACGCCCTGCTTCATCGTTACGGGTACGCCATGAATACCGATTTCAAGTGTGATCACACCCTGCGATGCAGTGTAGACATCACCTTCATAGGGGCGCACGCCCGCACCTGGCACTCTCAGCAACGCGGGATACCTGCCTTCCTTCACGGGCACGCATAAAATACCATAGGTACGCGAGCCCCACTGCTCGTTATGGAAACTTATCTCATAGACATTCACATCCTTCGTGCAGCGCTCGGGCAAAAGGCGCTTTGTCGGGTCGAGATCTGTCTTGCGGGCCTCGACTATCGACTGCTGCCAGAAGTCGGCGAAGTCGGAAGGCATAATGGTCGAGGGTTGCAATTTCTCAGGCGAGAAGGCAGCTGCACAGGCACCGCGATAGTCCTTGCCATCGACGTGTGCCATAACATCCACACGATAGAATCCTGGCGAAGTCATTTTACCTGTCAGCTTCAGCGTGCCGTCTTTCAGCGTGACGGTCTTCTTGGTGTCCTGATACATCTCTGGACCAGCAGCATAGTCTATGATGACATCACTGACAAGTGTGCCTGAGCGACGAACTTCCACCGTGAACCTAGCCGTCT
This sequence comes from Prevotella sp., assembly GCA_016290175.1. GTDB lineage: Bacteria > Bacteroidota > Bacteroidia > Bacteroidales > Bacteroidaceae > Prevotella. The sequence goes on from JAEETD010000010.1 coordinate 10,032, forward strand.
CGCCTACACGATAATTCCAGTCTTGGTGATCGGGTTCCACGGTTACAACAATGCTGTTACCCCTGATTTGCGCCCTTATGGGCAACATGACCAGAATGGCCAATAAAAGGAAAACCAGTCTTTTCATTTTTACTATTGTTAGTTTAACCGCTGCAAAGTTAGATAAATTTGCATGATTAGCCTTGAACTTTCTTAGCAAAGTCTGCTACTTTTTTAATAAAGCATAGAACCAAAATTATTAGAATGCAGAAAAGTGTCAGTATTGGTTAAAATAGAGTTGTTCCATTTCGTTAAACTGTTTTAATTTTGCAGGCGAATCGACAAAAACAACTCAATTTACTAATTATAAAATAAGTATGAATCAAAACTTTAGAAAGACAGCGCTGCTGATGGGTGCCGCGGTCCTCATGGGACTCGGTTACTCGTCAAATGCCAATGCCACAGAATCTCCACAGGAGGTGCAACAGGCTAAGAAGATCACAGGAACTGTGGTCGATGCTATGGGTCCCGTCATCGGAGCCAGTGTTGTCGTGAAAGGTACAACGAACGGTGTCGCCACCGATTTCGACGGAAACTTCTCACTGAACGCTGCTCCTGGTCAGACCCTGGTTATCTCTTTCATTGGTTATGTAACCAAGGAAATCAAGGTCACTGCTGGTCAGACCAAGTACAATGTCACCCTTCAGGAAGACAAGCAACTGCTTGATGAGGTGGTAGTGGTCGGCTATGGTACGATGAAGAAGAGCGACATCTCGGGCGCCTCGGTTTCATTGGGCGAGAAAGCCGTCAAAGGTTCTATAATTACCTCTCTCGATCAGTCACTGCAAGGTCGTGCTGCCGGTGTGACCGCAGTGTCCACGTCTGGTGCTCCTGGTTCTTCTTCAGCCATTCGTGTGCGCGGTACGGCAACCATCAATGCCAATGCAGAACCTCTTTATGTAATTGATGGTGTGCCTGTTCAGAGTGGAGGATCATCAGGTGCTGACTATGGACTAGGCGATGCATTAGGTAATGGTAAGGTATCTACTATTTCTCCGTTGTCAACCATTGACCCTGCTGACATTGTATCGATGGAAATTCTGAAGGATGCTTCTGCTACCGCAATCTATGGAGCTCAGGGTGCTAATGGTGTTGTGCTGATTACTACGAAGCATGGTAAGGCTGGCGAGGCTAAGTTCTCATACAACGGTATGGTGGCAGTAAACCGTCAGACGAAGCGCCTTGATATGATGAATTTGCGCGAGTATGCCCAGTTCTATAATAACTTGGTAGAACAAGGTGAGGCTACTGCCAATGCTAATTATAACGATCCTTCGTTGTTAGGTAAAGGTACAAACTGGCAGGACGCCGTGTTCCAGACAGCATTGCAGCACTCGCACCAACTTAGTGCACAAGGCGGTACGGATAAGGTCCAGTATTATGTCAGTGGTTCGTATATGAACCAGGAAGGTACGATTATCGGATCGAAGTTTGACCGTTTCTCTGTTCGTGCAAATATTGACGCACAGCTTAAGTCTTGGTTGAAACTGGGATTGAACGCTACATTTTCGGATACCAACGATGATTTGAAGCTTGCAGACTCAGATGAAGGTATTATCAATTACTCGTTAACAACAGTTCCTTCTATACCTATTTATAATGTAGATGGTAGCTATAGCAGCATCTCACAGGAAGGCTATACCAACCCGAACCCGGTAGCTTTGGCTATGATGGATGAGATTTTGCTGAACCGTAAGAAATTGACAGGTAACATCTTTTTTGAAGTGACCCCCATCAAGAATCTAGTTTGGCACGCTGAACTTGGATACGATATTTCCAGCTCAAAGGGTGAGCAATGGGAACCCACAGTGAATCTGGGAACCTGGACCCGTACTACGAACACCAGTGCCATCCAGAAGAACTCCAGCACTTTCTGGCAATTGAAAAACTATATCACATACAACTGCATGTTTGGCAAACATAACGTTACTGCCATGGTTGGCCAGGAGTGTTGGGAGTCTAAATACGACTATTCGAGCGTTGCCAATACAAATCTTCCTTCTGACGAAGTACATAATCCAAAACTGGGTCAAGGTACTCCACAGATCAACTATGGTTTCGGAAGTTCTTCGATGGCTTCATTCTTTACACGTTGGACATATAGCTACGACAACCGCTACAACGCGACTTACACCTACCGTTATGATGGTAGTTCTAACTTTGGTCCGGAGAAGCGCTGGGCAGGATTCCACTCTTTTGCAGCTTCATGGCGATTTACCAATGAGAAATTCTTCAAGCCTTTAGAGAAGGTTATCAGCAATGGCAAGCTGCGTGCAGGATGGGGACAGACGGGTAACTCTAACATTGGAGGCTACCTTTGGGGAACCACCATTGGTTTAATTAAGAGCTCGCTCGGTAACGCTTACAAGCCTCAGAATCTGCCTAACGAGTCAGTGAAATGGGAGAAGCAGGAGCAGTGGAACGTTGGTCTTGACCTTGGTTTCCTGGATGACCGCATCAACCTCGTTGTTGACTGGTATCGTAAAGAGTCGAAAGATATGTTGATGAATTTGCAGTTGCCCTCATACATGGGAACATCTGGTAACGGATCTTCTGCCCTTACAGCTCCAATGGGTAACTATGGTCATATTCGCAACACAGGTTTGGAAATCTCGTTAAATACTCGCCCGATAGTTGGTAAGTTCGAGTGGGAATCAGAAGCACAAATCTCGTTCAACAAGAATAAGCTGATTGCACTTGACGGTACCGACAATGCTCAGATTGTAGGTTATGGACAGTGGAGTGACGTAGTTAGCGTAACAAATGTGGGAGAGAGTTTGTTTAATTTCTATGGTTACGTAACAGACGGTGTATACACCTCATTGGAAGATATTCAAAATTCTGCCAAGCCTGCCAAATATCCCTCTAACGGTGTTTTCGCAAAGAATACTACAGTATGGGTGGGTGATATCAAGTACAAAGATCTTAACGATGACGGTGTTATCGACGAGAACGACCAGACCAACATTGGTTCACCGCTTCCTGATTTTACCTTTGGATGGAACAATACCTTCCGTTATAAGAACTTCGATTTGAACATCTTTATTAACGGTTCAGTAGGCAATAAGGTTATGAACTATATGAAGATGAAGCTAACGCATATGAATTCGACATGGACTAATCAGTTGGTAGATGCACTTGACTGTACAAAACTGGTTGCCATTGATCCTAATAAAGACTATTCGGCTGGTGTTGACCGTGGTGACGGACAGTTGGTGTATAACTGGTACGACGACATCACTAATGTAAGAGTTGGAACAACAGGTGCTTTGCCACGTGCAACTATCATGGATCCTAACGATAACGACCGTATTTCGGATCGCTACATTGAGGATGGAAGCTATCTGCGACTGAAAAACATTACATTGGGCTATACATTCCCCAAGAAGATGATTAAGAATCTGGGGATTGAGACTCTGCGTATGCAGGTGAACATTCAGAACTTGTTTACCATTACAGGCTATGACGGTTACGATCCTGAAATCGGTGTATCTACCGCTTCGAACAACGTTATGGGACTCGATAATGGACGTTATCCCTCACCAACTACTTATAGCTTCGGATTGAACGTTAGTTTCTAATATAACCACTTAAATACATATTAGGATATGAAATTTATAAATATAAAATACATAGCAGCACTGGCAATCTATGGAATGGCGATGACGTCCTGTGAAGACTTCTTGGATAAGCCCAATGAGGATAGCTATAACGCCAACAACTACTATAAGACCGACGAACAGTGCGTAGCAGGCGTAAACTACCTGTACAATTCGCCTTGGTATGACTATCAGCGTGGCTTCTTCAAAGTAGGTGAAGGCCTTTCTGGTAACCTCTACATGAGCAATTCTCCTTACTGTACTTTCACGCTTAACGGTACCGACTCGGATCTGAAGAATATGTCTTACTCTCTATGGGCTGTTATCGGACATTCAAGTACCGTTTACAATTATATAAATGGAGCCAGTGGTCCTTCTCAGGCTGTAAAGAATCGCTGCATGGGTGAAGCTCTCGTTTGGAAAGCCATGGCTTATTTCTATCTTGTACGTTCATTCGGTGAAGTACCCATAGTACATAATAATACGAACGAACTGACTGGTGCATATAATTCAAAGCAGAAAGTATGGCGTTCCGATGTTTATGAATATATTATCATGACTTTGGAAAAAGCCCGTGAATTACTTGCTGGTGTAAACACTCCCACCAATGGCCGTGTGGACTATTATTCTGCTACAGCTCTGCTTGCCAAAACTTATTGGATGAAGGCAGGTGTTAGTGGAAGTATCAATGCTGATGATATGGCCAAGGCTGCACAATATGCCAAGGAAGTAATTGATAACAGCGGTCGTACACTGGAAAGTGACTACTCAGAAATCTTCCAAGGCCACAACAACAACTGTTCTGAGAGCCTTATCGCATGGCGATGGACTGCTGACGGAAATGTATGGACTGCGCAGAACTCGTTGGAAAGTGATCTCGGTATGACGGGTATGGAAGGTTACAGTGCCTCTTGGGGTGACTGGACAGATCCATCAGTAGACCTTCAGGAAGCTTTTGGTATCAGTCTTCTTGAAAATCAACCTGATGCTTGGATTAACAATGTTGACACCCGACTGAAGGCTACCATGATGTTGCCAGGCTTCAACTATAGTTACATGTGGCGTGATCACGAGATTGACGCAACGTCTCATGAGTTTGGCTTTAGCTATCTCAAATTCATGTTCGACAAGAATTACAATACATCAGCTCCTGGTCAGCTTAATTCTGCTACAGGTTCTAACTGTGTGAAGCATCTCTATGGAAACACAACTGACCATATCGCAGAATTTGGACATTCTGATGCTCGTATGTCGAGCTCACTTTCTACCCATTTGTTGCGCCTTGCTGATATCTACCTTATTTATGCTGAGGCTGTAATGGGTGCAGCTAAGTCCACCAACAATGCGTCTGCCATCGATGCCTACTATGCAGTGCGTAGCCGTGCTATCAAAAATGCCAAGCGCCCGTCAGTCATTACGTTTGAAGACATCTGGCAGGAGCGCCGACTGGAGCTGGCTATGGAGGGTGATCGTTGGTTCGATTACGTGCGTGTAAGCTATTTCGACCCCGAATTCTGTGTCAACGAATTGAAAGCTCAAAAGCGTAACAGCTTCTGGGGCTTGAGCGATTCCTATAAGACATATTATGAAACAGGAGTATGGGATGTTTCTAATGCTGGCTACGACACATCGGCAGCCCCCGCAAATCCTGAGGCTATGATGAAGACAAGTCCCGACGGCACGAATCGCTACTTCTTTATGCCCTTCCCACAGGAAGACGTGGTGTTCAATGCCAACTTGGGTAGTAATGTTGACGGTGTACATGTTGACGTTCGTGAAACTTACAGCTACTAATTTTAATTGTGAAAGATTATGAAGATATATATAAATAAAATAGTTTTCTTGTCCTTGGCCGTTGTTGCAATGGGATTAAGTTCATGCAAAGACGAACCTGACAAGTATGAAGTGGCTGACGGACTGCCTTCTGTGAAATATGTCCGCTGCCTAGGCTCCGAGATTAAAAGCTACAATGATGCCCCGGACACTCATTATACTAATGGTGAGCTTGTCACAGAGGCATCGCCACAGAGTATTCTTTGCCTCGTTGGTGATAACCTGCGTAGTGTATATGAAATCTATTTCAATGATAAGCAGGGTATCCTTAACTCTAGCTATATCACTGATAATACGCTGATTGTTCAGATTCCACGGTCTGTTCCTGATTTGGTAACAGATAAGATATACATGGTAACACAGTCAAAAGATACTGTCACATACGATTTCCATGTTATCATTTCCGCTCCGCAGATTAATGGTATGGGTAATGAGTATGCCCAGATAGGCTCTACTCAAACGCTTACGGGTAATTACTTCATAGATGATCCTGGTACACCGCTGACAATCAACTTTACCGGTGCAAACAATACGCAAGTAAAGGCCCCTATCACTAACATTGCAAGTGACTACACAAGTGTGGAATTTACCATACCCGAGGGTGCTAAGGAAGGTCCGATCTATGTCACATCTGTCTACGGTACAACGAAGACGAGTTTCTATTATCGTGACTCACGTGGAATGCTGTTTGACTTTGATACCACAGGCCTCGATAATCACGGATGGAATGGACATAGTTCGACAACAGACGAAACGGCTTTAAGTGGCAACTTTATTCAGTTGGGTGATGGTGTTGCAGCTATGAACCCGTCTGCATGGGATGAGCAACATTTCTCATTCGTGTACTGGCCTGGAAGTTGGAACTCACCTGAGAATTACCAGGACGGAGATACTGGTAAGCGACTTACTGACTTAGCCGATTTCTCAGACTGGACTAATATGGCTCTTAAATTTGAGATGAACATTCCAAAGGACTACCCATGGAGTGATTGTGCCCTGCAGATATGTTTTGCAGGTGTAGATAAGGTGACATTCGGAAACCCTGGAAGTGATATTTACGGTAATACCGTTGCCGGAGCTAACAACATCTACATGACAGACAACAGTAATCCGCGTGCACTTTATCGTCCTTGGACAACTACTTCTACAAAGAGTTTTGATACCAATGGAGAATGGATTACCATTACTCTTCCTTTAGCTTCAAACTTCATTTATGGATGGGATGGCTCCAAATCATCTGGTTCCCTTTCCTCTGATAGCTTTACCAGTCTCTGGTTCTTCTTAGCACAAGGTGGTATTAAGGGTACGGAGTGTACTCCTATCATCAAGATTGATAATATCCGTGTAGTTCCTAACAAATAAGCAAGTATAAGTTATGAAAGACTTCAAAAATATATTCACATTGTTGGTGGTAGCCCTCATAGGGCTATCGCTGACAGGGTGTAACGAAGATGACCTTGACACCAATCCGTATAATAAGTCGGGCGTAAATCTTCTGGCCTTTGGACCAGCACCCATCCTGCGTAATACTGAGATTCGCATTACGGGAACGAACTTAACAAATGTTGATAAGGTAATATTCCCTCATGCTGCTAATGTTGATGTCGCTTTGGCCGAGGTGGAAAAGGCAAATTTCAACCATGTAGATAATGAGAATATCTATGTCAATATTCCTGATGAGACAGTTCCTGGTAATATCCGCCTCGTCGCAGGCCGTGATACAATTACGTCTGAAGGCATTTTAACCTACAAAGAGCCTATCGAAGTAACATCTATTTCTCCCGTGACAGGTTTGAATGCTGGTGACGAGATTAGTATCAAGGGAGACTATGTATACAACATCGCTGAGGTAATCTTTACCTCTGGTGTTTCGGGCGCCCCCGTGCTTGCAGAAGAGTTTACTTATGTATCGCGTCGCGAAATACGTTTGCGCGTTCCTTTGGCTGCAGAAAGTGGTGTTATCTCTTTTAATGATGGCGGTGATTGGGAATTTGAGTTTGAAACTCCTATTACTATTTTGACAGCTTCTATAACAGGACTTGATCCCGTCTACGCAGATTTCGGACAGCAAATCAAGATCAATGGTGTCAATCTACACACTGTTGAGAGTGTATATTTTGGAGGTGCCGTATCTGCAGAGTTTACTGTTAGTAGTGACAATAAGACAATAACGGCGACCGTTCCTGCAGAGTGTAAGTCTGGAGCTATTTCATTGGTTCTCTATTCTGGCGCTGCATTGATGACCGATGAGTTCGCTGTTCCGACTATTTCCTTCTTGTCTTTCTCCAAGACCAAGGATATCAAGGTGGGCGATGTGATCACCATCACTGGTGAGAATCTCGACCGTATCAGCAGTATCTCACTGCCTGGCTATGGCATCCTGTCCGATGAAGAGTACACCATCTCTGGTAACACACTGACCTTCACCGTACCAGAGGGTATGACCGACGGTAAGATGTTGATTGTACAGAACAGCTTCATCTCGATCGAACAGGGTCTGATGATGTACAGCGAGGCTCCAGAGATCGTCATCTGGGCAGGTAGCAAGACTATCGGCAACTGGGATGGCTCTATGGGCGATCTGTCATGGGGTGGCTATGATTGGAGCACCGTCCAGCCTGGACAAGTGCTTTCTGTATACCTCACACCTGATTTGTCAAATGGCTGGTCACAGATCCGCTTTGGCAACGGCTCATGGGCTGCTCTGCCTAGCACAGGCGGTGAAATTGCATTGTCAGCTGATATGGACAAGGTGACGGTAGCACTGACACAGGCAGACATTGACGAACTGGTCAACAATGGCGGTTTGGTACTCTGCGGTGCATACTACACAGTAACCAAGGTTACACTCTCCGTACTTGAGACAGTGCTGTGGAAGGGTGAGCTTGGTCCTACCAACTGGAATGGTGACAAGAGCATTATGCTTACCGACGACATGAAGGCCGAATTGCAGGCTGGTCGCACCATGGGTATTGAGTTCAAGTGCGACGAAGGCGGTGGACAGGTAGAGATCTGCGGAACATGGTGGACAGGTCTTGAAGGTCCGAAGCTGGTATATGGTACTAATGGCGAGGGACGTGCCATCATGGACTTCCCTGCTAGTACCACAAAGTTCGAATGGCCGCTCAATCAGGGTGACATCGACATCCTGCTGCAGCAAGGTGGTATCCTGTTTGTAGGTAATGGTGGCCTTACTATCACCAAGTGGTATGTGAAGTAACGTATGAGAAGAGTTCTATTGCTGATATATCTGGTCTGTTGCATGGCTGCGGTTCATGCCGAAGACTTTGCCTATCTCACGATTGTGGAGACAGACGGCACAAAGACGTCTTTGACGGCAGTAGGCCTGAGCATTCAGTTCGGTGAGAACACACTCACTGCCACCAATGCCTATACTGCTGAGCAGAAGACTGTCAGTCTGACGCAACTGGCCTCAATGAACTTCTCGAATAATGATGAAACCACCGGCCTGGGCAATATCCAGGTCGGTGGCGACATCGATATCCATCATGCCGATGCAGTCTATACCCTTCAGGGTCAGCAGCTGCCCTCCAACAGACAGTTGCCCAAAGGCATCTATATCATCAGAAAAGGCAACGTAACCCAAAAACTGCAAGTAAGATGAAGAAAAGACACCTCGCCCTCCTGTCTGCCATTGTGATGACCGTCACTATGATGGCCCAGACCATCACTGTGACCCAGGCCGATGGCACTACAAAGCAGATAAGTGCTGCCGATGCAGGCAATATGACATATTCACAGACAGACGGCACGCTTACCATCGGAGGACAGCCATACGTGGTGGCAAACATCGATGTAGATACAGAAAACGCCAATATTGCAACAAGCAGCGTGGCTGGTACGACAGATGCTGCCAAGCGTCTCTATCGCTATTTCCGCAATAACTACGGCAAGCGCATCATCTCGAGCGTGATGGCCGATGTGGCCTGGAACCACAGCCTTGCAGAAAAGATCAAGAAGAACATCACAGGCAAATGGCCCGCCATGAACTGTTATGACTTCATCCACATCTGCGTGCCCGACGGTAACGGATGGATTGACTATTCTGATATTACGCCTGTCACGGAATGGGTAGACAAAGGCGGTATCGTACAGCTGATGTGGCACTTCAACGTTCCTGTTGATGCCGATACCACCCCTGGCACCAACGGCAGCGGAGTGACCTGCTCGCCAGACAAGACCACGTTCAAAGCCTCGAATGCCTTAGTCGACGGCACTTGGGAGAACCGTTATTTCTACGCCCAGATGGACCGTGTCATCGCAGTCATCCTGAAACTCCAGGAGGCTGGCATCGCTGCTACCTGGCGCCCCTTCCACGAGGCAGCGGGCAACGCCACCGCCAAGCAGCAGGCCAACTGGACCAAAGCGTGGTTCTGGTGGGGCTATGATGGGGCTGAGACCTATAAGAAACTCTGGATCGCCATGTTCGACTACTTCAAACAGAAGGGCGTCAACAACCTCATCTGGATCTGGACCACACAGAACTACAATGGCAACAGTGCCAACTATAATCAGGATACCGACTGGTATCCCGGCGATGCCTATTGCGACATGGTAGCCCGCGACCTCTATGGCTATACAGCCGCCCAGAATGCCCAGGAGTTCACGGAGATTCAGGCCACCTATCCCAACAAGATGGTGGTGCTCGGAGAATGTGGCTGGGACAGCAACGACAAGACGGGTAAGCCTCAGGGCGACATCGTTGAGTGCTGGAACGCAGGTGCCAAGTGGGGACACTTCATGGTATGGTACGACGGCAGTGCCGGCAACAAGTCGGGCACGATGGTCAGTGATGCCTGGTGGACATCGGCGATGAAAAAAGAGAATACCGGCATCGTGGTAAACCGCAGCCTTGTGAAATACTAATCCGACCTCACTATTTCCTCACAGCGGTAGCAAATTTTTCACTTTTCACTGTTCACTTTTCACTTCAAACGATTACCTTTGTCTTCTGGTATTTCTCGCGGAATTCGGTGGGACTGCAACCCTTGCGCTTGCGGAACAGGCGGTTGAAGTTGGAAAGCGTGTTGAAGCCCGTTGTCCAACAAATCTCGCTGACGCTGTCGGCGGTATCCACCAGCAAGCGGGCAGCATGACCCAGACGGATGTCAACGATATACTCCGAGATGTTCTTCCCCGTGCGCTGCTTGAAGTAACGACTGAAAGCCGAAGCCGTCATACCCACAAGACCGGACAACTGTTCCAGATTCATCTCGTCCTTATAGTGCTTGTCGATATAGTTCTTCACCTTCATGATCCGTTTCGACTCACTTCCCACCTCGACCTTGGCAAACGACGAGGAGGCCAGCTCCCTGGCATCGTCGAACTTCGACAGTTCATAGAGTATAGAGAAAAACTCCTGCACAGCCAGGAATCCTTCCTCAATGGACGAAAGCCGGACAAGACGGTGGTAAACCAGCATGATAGCCTGAGGAGGAAAGGCCAGTCCACGCTGTGCCCTGTTCAGCATGTGATAGATGGATTTATAAGAGTTGTACCTGAATGGCGATGTAGACAGGTCAAAATTCAGTCGGAACTGCACCGTCACCTCATGGATGTCCTCACTCTTGCATTCGTGCTGTTCCCACACATGTTCCAGATCAGGACTTGTGATAAGCACTAAGTCCAGATCGTCGATCACCTCGCTTGAATCACCTACAACACGCCTGGTACCCGCAGCATTAGCCACAAAGTTCAGCTCCAACACGTCATGTATATGTATAGGGTAGTCGAACTCCTTTTTGTGACGGTCGGCCACATACATGAAGTCATTCTCACTCAATGGTGTTATCTCGCGTAATACTCTTGTTTCCATTTTCATTCGTTTCTTGGGCGGCGAAATTAGTATTTTTATAGCTCATCGCCAAATAAAAAGTGTTAAATTATGATTAATCCAAGTGCGATTGGGAAATCTTTTTGTAATTTTGTGACCAACATATACAAATGACCTATGGCAACAGTTGACGACAAGAAAGTGATTTTCTCGATGGTTGGAGTGAGCAAGACCATCCAGCAGAACCAGAAACAAGTGCTCAAGAATATCTACCTGAGTTTCTTCTATGGTGCCAAGATCGGTATCATCGGTCTGAACGGTGCAGGTAAGTCTACACTGATGAAGATCATTGCCGGACTGGACCAGCAGTATCAGGGCAATGTGGTGTGGAGTCCAGGCTACAGCGTGGGCTATCTGCCCCAGGATCCGCCGCTGAACGAGGAGAAGACGGTGAAGGAAAACGTCATGGAAGGTGTGCAGCACGTGTACGATGCACTAGCCGAATACGACGAGATCAACGTCAAGTTCGGACTGCCTGAATACTACGAGGATCCTGACAAGATGGACAAGCTGATGCAGCGACAGGCCGAACTACAGGATATCATCGATTCTACTGATGCCTGGAATATGGATTCGAAGCTTGACCGTGCGATGGCGGCCCTGAACTGTCCGCCAGGCGATTGGCCTGTAACGAACCTGAGCGGTGGAGAGCGCCGTCGCGTGGCATTGTGCCGCCTGTTGCTTCAGAAACCCGATGTACTGTTGCTCGACGAGCCTACCAACCACCTGGATGCCGAGTCGATCGACTGGCTGGAGCAGCACCTGCAGCAGTACGAGGGAACGGTGATTGCCGTCACCCACGACCGCTATTTCCTCGACGATGTGGCCGAATGGATCCTGGAACTCGATCGCGGTGAAGGAATCCCCTGGAAGGGTAACTATTCGTCGTGGTTGGAGCAGAAGTCGCAGCGGTTGGCGCAGGAGGAGAAGACGGCCTCGAAGCGCAGAAAGACGCTGGAGCGCGAGCTGGAGTGGGTGCGTATGGCACCGAAGGCTCGTCATGCCAAAGGAAAGGCCCGTCTGAATTCCTACGAGATGATGCTCAACGAGGAGCAGAAGCAGAAGGAGGAGAAACTCGAAATCTTTATCCCCAACGGTCCGCGTCTGGGCAACAAGGTGATCGAGGCCGAGCATGTGGCAAAATCCTATCCTGAGAAGCCGCTGTTCTCCGACCTTAACTTCACGTTGCCGCCCAATGGCATCGTAGGTGTGATCGGACCTAATGGCGCTGGAAAGACAACACTGTTCCGTCTGATTATGGGCCTGGAGCAGGCTGATGCAGGTTCGTTTGCTGTGGGCGAGACGGTGAAGCTGAGTTATGTCGACCAGCAGCACAAGGATATCGACCCCGCAAAATCCGTCTATGAAGTGGTGAGCGGCGGCAATGAGACCATCCGCATGGGCGGTAAGGATGTCAACGTGCGGGCCTATCTGTCGCGGTTCAACTTCAGCGGCGCCGATCAGGAGAAGAAGTGTGCGGTACTGTCTGGCGGTGAGCGCAATCGCCTGCATCTGGCCATCGCGCTGAAGCAGGAAGGTAATGTGCTGTTGCTCGACGAGCCCACCAACGATATCGACGTCAACACGCTGCGTGCACTCGAGGAAGGTCTTGAGGCTTTTGCCGGCTGTGCTGTCATCATCAGCCACGACCGCTGGTTCCTGGATCGTATCTGCACGCACATTCTTGCCTTTGAGGGAGAAGGAAAAGTATTCTATTTCGAGGGCAACTACAGCGAATACGAGGCCAACAAGGCCCAGCGCTTAGGCTTGGAAGAGCCCCGACGCGCCCGCTATCGCAAACTGATGGAGGAGTAAGCCACGCAGCGTGATTCGCTGAAGAAAAACAGGTGTTCGTTGAATAGATGATGCGGACGCCTGTTTTTTTATTAACTTTGCAGCAGGAAATATAACTAAATGAAAATATGAAGAAGATTTTATGTTTATTCATGGCTCTGGTAGGCGCATTGACGGCGCAGGCAGCCGACTATAGCTACCTGACCTTTGAGACGACGGATGGAGTGAAGACCTCCGTGGATGTATCGTCGCTGCCAGTGACGATTAACATGGACAACTCGACGCTCACCATCGGCAGCCAGACATTCGCACTGGCCGATCTGAGCAAAATGTACTTCTCGACGCAGAGCGAGACGACGGGCATTGAGGAAATCAGCAGTGCCACGATTGACGACGATGCCGTGATCTACGACCTGTATGGCCGTAAGGTGACAAAGGCGCAGATGCGACGCGGCATCTATGTGATGAAGACGAAACTAGGAACCCGTAAAGTGAACGTAAGATGAAAAAGACAGTTTCATTACTGACCGCCCTCGTGCTGACGATAGCAGCCTGGGGCCAGACGCTGAAGGTTACGACCAGCAGCGGCACGAAAGAATATCAGGCATCGCAGGTGACAGCCAATTCGCCTGCCACATTCACAGGCGGCAGCACACTCACCATCGCCAGCGATGTGTTCACCATCAGCGACATCACGGGTGTTGAAGTAGTCAGTAGTCAGGAGTCAGGAGTAGAAGCCAACACCGTAAACATCGTATATAACGGCTCGACGGCTACGGTGACGATGGCCGACAACGTCTCCAGCTACGTCACGGCAGAAGTGAGCGGCGCACACGTCAGCATCACGCAGACAAACACGGAGGCTATTGACGGCGACGAGATAACCTACGTGCTCAGCGGCTCGACCACAGACGGTTCGCTGACACTCGACGGCTCGTACAAGTGTACCCTATCGCTGGCAGGTGTGACGATGACCAACCCCAGCGGTGCAGCCATCAACATCACCAACAAGAAGCGAATACAGCTCAGTGTCAAGAACGGCACGGAGAACACGCTGACCGACGGCAGCGACGGCTCGCAGAAAGCCTGCATATATAGCAAGGGACAGCTGCAACTGCAGGGCAAGGGCACACTGAACGTGGCGGGCAACACGAAGCACGCCATCAAGAGCGGCGACTACATCACGGTGAAGAACCTGACACTGAACATCACCAAGGCCGTGGGCGACGGCATCAGCTGCGAGGAATACTTCTTGATGAAGAGCGGTACGGTGAGCATCAGCGGCACGGGTGACGACGGCATACAGTGCGACCTGGGCAGCGACACCTCGACAGGCGAGACCACCGACCATGACGATGAGGACAGCGGCAACGTTTATCTGGAGGGTGGCACGCTGAACGTCACTGTGACGGCTGCGGCCGCCAAGGGCATCAAGGCCGATGGCGACATGAAGATCAGCGACGGCACCATCACCGTGAAGACCACGGGCGGCGGTGTCTGGGACAGCGACGACAAGAAGACCAAGGCATCGAGCTGCCTCAGTGCCGACGGTAACATGACCATCAGCGGCGGTACGCTGAACCTGACCAGCACAGGTGCTGGCGGCAAGGGCATCAACGTTGACGGAGCATTTACCGCTACGGGAGGTACGACGACCATCAAAACCAGCGGCAATGCCGTTGTGGCATCGTCGAGCGGCAGCATCTCCACTGTCACTTCGTCACAGCAACTCGACCGCTATGACAGTGACTATAAGTCATCGCCTAAGGGTATCAAGACAGATGGTGCCATCACTATCAGCGACAAGGCCGTCATCAGCGTCACCACCACAGGTGCAGGCGGCGAGGGCATCGAGAGCAAGACCAATATCAACATTACAGGCGGACAGGTGACTGTGTACGCATTGGACGACGCCATCAACTCGTCGTATAACGATGCTACCAAGGGAACCAGCGGTGCCGGCGACCTGACCATCAGCGGCGGCTACGTCTATGCCCGCTCTTCCGGCAACGACGGCATCGATGCCAACGGCAACTGCTACATCCAGGGCGGACTGGTGTATGCCATCGGCACTACATCGCCTGAGGTGGCCATCGATGCCAACAGCGAGGAAAAGAAGAAACTCTACGTCACTGGTGGTACCATCGTAGCCATCGGTGGACTGGAGAGCGGTTCCAGCCTTTCGCAGTCGTGTTATTCCACCAACTCATGGAGCAAGAACACGTGGTATGCGATGACCGTCGGCAGCGAGACCTTCGCCTTCCAGACACCTTCGAGCGGCGGCAGTACACTTGTTGTCTCAGGTGCCTCGCAGCCCACGCTTAAGAGCGGTGTCACCGTCAGCAGCGGCACGAAGATCTTCGACGGTGCAGGCTATACCGATGCCACTGTCAGCGGCGGCTCGTCAGTCAGTCTCTCGTCTTACACAGGAGGCGGCGGTGGTCCAGGAGGAGGTCCAGGCGGCCCAGGCGGCGGAGGCTGGCATTGATAGTCGCAATTGTTTCATTTTGACCCAAAAATGTTTCAATCAGCAGATTTGTCTTGTCAGTATGGGAAAAAATCCGTATCTTTGTGGCAAAAATCAGACAACGATGAAACGGATTTATACAATTTTGACGGTGTTGTGCGCCTGGATGGGTGCAACAGCGCAGGCACAAGACATCCACGACTGGGAGAACCCAGCTGTACTGGGCATCAACAAGCTGCCATATCATGCGACGCTGCAACTGCCGTCGAAGGAGAAGGAGTGTCCTGAAATCCTCTCCCTCGACGGACAGTGGTTCTTTCATTGGAGCAGGAATCCGGAGGAAAGGGCCGTTGACTTCTATCGTGAAGACTACGACGTGAGCCAGTGGGGGAAGATCGCGGTGCCAGGCAACTGGCAGACACAGGGCTACGGCACACCTATCTATATTAATATCAACTACCCTTTCGTGAAGGATCGTCCGCGCGTGACGACAGAGCCGCCTAAGGACTGGACGGCCTACGAGAACCGCAATCCCGTGGGACAGTATGTGACGTTTGTCGAGATGACGAAGGAGATGCTGAGTCAGAAGAATCTGATTCTACACTTCGGCGGTGTGCATTCGGCGATGTATGTCTGGGTGAACGGCCAGAAAGTGGGCTATAGCCAGAACTCGATGTCACCTGCTGAATTCGATGTGACGAAATACATGCACGTAGGAAAGAACAAAGTGGCAGTCGAGGTCTATCGTTGGAGTGACGGCTCATATCTTGAGGATCAGGACTATTGGCGGCTCTCCGGCATCTTCCGCTCTGTGCAACTGTGGGTGCGTCCGCTGGTGCATATCAGCGACTATCAGGTGACGGCTGTTCCCAATGCCGACTACTCGAAATTTACCGTCAATGCTAAGGTTTCCATATGCAATACGGGCAAGAAAACCGCAAAGAACCTGTTGGTGCAGTTGCAGATGGCTTGTCCTGAACTGTATGGCGTCAACGTTAATCCCAACCATAGGAATATAACCAACCAGCGTCTTCCAAAACTGCCTGCTGGGGATACCATTACCGTAGAACTCGCCTATCACTACGATTCCCCACCTCGTCTGTGGAGTGCCGAGAAGCCTTGGCTCTATCCTTTCACTTTACAACTGCTTGGCATGAAGGATAGCAAGAACGATGAAGCGTTTAACTACCACTTCGGCGTGAAGAAGGTGGAGATTACGGGTGAGGTGTTCAAAATCAACGGCAAGAACGTGAAGCTGCGTGGTGTGAACCGTCACGACCACCATCCGAAGACGGGCCGCTATGTAGACGATGCCACCTACGAGGAGGATATCCGGCTGATGAAGCAGGCGAACATCAATTTCCTGCGCACCTCGCACTATCCCGACCGTGAATACCTCTACGAGCTCTGTGACCGTTGGGGCATCTACGTGATGGACGAGGCCAACCACGAGACCCACGGCTACGGCTATGCCAACAAGGTGATGGGAGAGGATCTGACGTTCCAGAAGGCCCATGTGGACAGGGCGGAGTCGTTGGTGAAGCGCGACTTCAACCATCCCAGCATTATCCTCTGGAGTCTTGGCAACGAGGGAGGCGTAGGACCTAACATCGAGGCGATGTATAATAAGGTACGCGAATTGGACAGCACTCGCCCACCCTTCTATGACAGCGACCGCCGCTATTCGGCCATCTGGGACGACAGCTATCTCTATCCTGATGACCTGCGTCGTGAGGCTCAGAAAGTCAGCGACAAACCCTTTATGATGCGCGAATATGCCCACGCCATGGGTAATTCCTGTGGCAATCTGAAGGAATACTGGGATGTGATCTATGCCGACAGCAGCATCTGCGGTGCCGCCATCTGGGACTGGGTAGACCAGGGCTTGCAGCGCGACGGCCATTTCGCCTACGGTGGTGACTTCGGCGACAAGCCGAATGACGGGCCTTTCTGCATCAACGGCCTGATTGCCCCTGACCGCAAGCCGCATCCGCATTATTATGAAGTGCAGTATGTGTATCAGCCACTGAAGTTCGTACGCAAGGATAACGGCCGTATCGACATCATCAACCGTGACTTCTTCACTGATCCGAGTGAATACGAGATAACCTATGATACCCTGCGCTACGATAGCGAAGCAGTGCTCAACGTGGCTGCCCGCCTGAAAGAGGATAAGCCCTGGGCCAAGAAAGGCTTTGTTGTTGCCCGCGAGCAGTTTGTACTGACGCCGTATGCTTTCCCAGTGAAACAGAGGGACGCAGAAATGCCTGGCCCCATGATTCACATTGACGGGAATAAACTCACCTCGTGGATTGTTGACGGTAAGGAGATGCTGGAAGCCCCGTTGGAGCCCTACTTCTGGAAGCCCGAGAACGACAACCAGAATGCGGCCGGCTTTGCCCGTCGCGTCGCCACGTGGAAAGAGGTCAAAGACGTCAAAGTAACCTATACCGTCATTAACGACCGCACCATCCGCGTCGATATGGACTATCAGCCTACGGCTACCGACCGTCCTGTGATGCCGAAGTTCGGTATGCGGATGCGCCTGCCCAAGGATTTCACGCAGATTAAGTATTACGGTCGAGGTCCTTGGGAGAACTATCCCGACCGCAAAGGCTCTGCCTTCCTTGGCATCTACGAGATGCCACTCAGCGAATATGAGACAGAGTATATCCATCCGCAGGATAACGGCAACCGCTGTGACATTAGATGGTTTGAGATAGGTTCCCTCAGGATTGAGGGTCTTCAGCCCCTTTGCATCCGCGCCTGGGACTACGGTGAGGAAGACCTCGAGGGTGTGCGCCATCCAAACGAAATAAACCGCGGACGCTTTGTCAATCTGAACATCGACCTCAGCGTCCACGGTGTGGGTGGTGCAGATACCTGGGGCAAACGTACCCTACCCCAGTATACCATCGACGGCAATCAGCCGCACCACTATTCGTTCTTTCTCAGTTTCTGAACATACTTCACGGGCTCGCCATCGCTGGCCTTCAGCAGACTGGCAAACTCCTGAGGCGTCACCTCGACAGGGCCGTGCATGAACTCAGGAATGTTGTAGCATTTCATGAACTGACGGTGGTAGTCGGGATCGGCCTGCGGCAGTTCAAAGGGTTTGCTACCCTTGCCATTGGCATCGATATGCGCAAAGAACGGACGGGTATAGCTGCCGTCATAACGTCGGGAGCTGAAGACGACCCATCGGCCATTGCTCGACCAATTGTGGAAACTCTCCGTCTCGGGTGAATTGATCTCTTCCATCGATCGTACCTCGCCAGTGGTGAGATCCAGCAGCCAGAGATCGGCCTCGCGGTGCCAGATATGGAAGACGCCATAATGCCCCATGGTGAACATGAGGAATCGGCCATCGGGTGAGACACGCGGTATGGTGGCACTCATGTCCAGACTGTCGGCCGCAAACACCAGTTCACGGGGACCAAACTGCCAGGTATCGGGATCAAATGACTTCTTATAAATATCGTATTTCAATTCCTGGTACCGATGGATCACCTCAACAGCATGGTCCACGGTATCGCGGAACTCGAGATGAGCGCTGCAATAATAGAGTGTCTTGCCATCAGGTGCCCAGACGGGGAATACCTCAAACTCACTTTGATCGTTCTCGATATTGGTCACCTCGTTCTTATTCACATCATAGGCAATCAGGTCGCTTACAGCATCGAACACCTCTATGCGGTTGGGGTTTCGCGTATGGAAGCACTGACTGGTCTTGTTGGTGGAATAGACTATCAGCGGGAGCCAGGGATGCCAGGCGGGATAGACACCAGCGGAGAGGATGGAATCGTTGCGCATGTTGATCTTACGCAGATGACCGTCGTAGGCAATCACGGTTCCCCCATGGAACTGACGGGCATGGAACTGCATGCGCTGGGGATTATACTGTTGGTAGTTATGACAGTTGACACACTGGCCTGTGGTTTCTTTGCCACAGAGCATGTTGTTGACCATCACCTTCTCGTCGTAGTTCTCCAGACAACGCTGATTCAGGGTCAGCTCCTCATAGGCCACATAGCTGGGCGAGATGAGTCGGTAGCTGAGATAGGAATCGATGCTGTCGGCAGAGACAGTGATATGGAAGGGCTTGAATCGCCACCATTCCTCGCCAAGCCGGATGAACACCTCGACATTGATATCCTTTCCAACGGCCTTACTGACCAGTTCGTGCCAGTCGTTCATCTCAGGCTGTACGGCCTTGCCGCCACACACCAACTGATAGTCATCGGCTGAAAAACGTGCCACGATCTCGTCGCAGGAATCATCGAGTTCGAAGGTCAGAGGAGCGATATTGACGGGTATCGTCACGTCCACGTAGTCCGGATAGATATGAGGGGATTTCTTGATGTCAGTAAACTGTGTAGGCACCAAGGAGGATTGGCAGCAGATAAAGAGGAAAGGGGAAAGAGGAAAGAGGAGAGAGATTACTATGTAGCAGACATTTCTCATTCCACTTTCCACATTCCACTTTCCACTAAATTTGTTTATCTTGGTAATCATAACTCTTAATTCTTAACTCTTAATTAATATAAGTAGAGGTCATGGACGAAGAAATAATTATAATAGAAGGTATGGCCGAAGCGGTCATAGAAGATGGGACGCATCACATCCTCACTGGAGCTCGTCGCATTGTCGGCCAGATCCATAAACGCCTTATAATCGTTCTTCACCTGTTCGTCGAAAGGCATCTGACTGATATCGACCTTATGTTCCAACGAGCCATAGAGATAGGCAGCCTCCTGATAGTGTGTCGGCATGTGCTTATCCCCAAGGGCTTCGGCATAGGCAGAGAAACGGGGCCAGAACATGTCGATGTCCTTCATCCACATGGCAGCTATCAGCGACATCTCCTTGTAGAGTATATCATCGCCTCTGCTACCGACAAATCTGTCCATAATGAACTTCTCGGCCATCATCTTGTCAGAAGTCAGGGCATCGCCGCTCTTCATCAGACGACAGATGGGTGCGAACTCCGCATTGGATTTCACCATGTCTGGATAACCTATGAAACGTTCGTATTTCTCTGCCCACGCCTTGTGATAACGCGTGTGTTTGAGCAGAGAAATATATTTACGGGCTTCCTGATAGTCACCATTGACAAGGGCACAACGCATCAGGTATTTCAGATATTCAGCACGGAAGCCGAACTCGACGCCCTGTTCCAGACACCAGCGATGACAATAGTTAGCAAGGCCATAGTTGTAGTACATGCTATAGCCCACAACCTGCATCATACGGATGGGCACTGGCGAGTCACAAGGCTTTGAGCCGTCCTTGTAGCGATACATCTCATCACCCTGTCGACCCAGACGGAAGAGTGCCAGATTACGCATCATGACGATGGCACGGTTGGGCTCCTCATCGTCATCAACTTCTTCAGCCAGGACACCCTGCCAGTCAAGTTTCTCCAGGCACTGCTGCATACGGAGTTCCTTGTGGAAGTTGTGGTCCTTATACCAATAGCTATAGATACCAAAGCCCGTCACAACCACTAAGACCAGATGGATAAGAGCCCAACGAATCGGGAACTTCGATTTCTTTTTCTTTTCCTTCTTACCTTTTCCTTCATCCGTCTTCCATCTTCCATCATCCATCTTCCATCTCCCATACATCAGGGACAAGAAGAGCAAGAAGGCCACTAATATATAATAAGGTATATAGTAGACAGGCAATTCCTTATCTACCCAATACATCGGCAGGCCTGTCCACCAGATATTATGGATGCCTGTCTGACAGAACACATAATTATAGCAGGACAACGGCCAGAAAACGATGGAAATGACGGCTACTACCGAGACGATCAGGCGCTCAGTCAGCGTCTGTTTGTCCATACGCCAGACAAATGCACCCATCAACAGCGCAGCCAACAACCCATAAAAGCCAATAAGCAGATAGAGCACACCTGTGCTGACGAATATATAAATGGGGCGCAGATAATATTTTGCCGGCAACAATCTGAAGAGCCACACAGAGCCAACGGCCAATGTGGTGCCGATTGCTGCTACAAAGAAATGGCCACGCAGTTTCAGATAATAGATCCAATAGCCCACGTCGACATTCATGATGACAACGGCAGCCAGAGGAATCAGCAGAACGACCGTCCACTTGACGGGGATGCGGAAGGTGCGCCAGATGACCAGCAGCAGCACTGCCCACCACAATGTCAGCAGGGTCACACCCAATGCCGGATGATAGAAAAACTCCGTGAAATAACAGCCCAGCCACGTCAGCAGCCAGCCTGAGGTCACCATCTGCTGTTTCAGGAACAGCGGTGTGTCCAGAAAGAGATTCATCTCCTGCACCTTCCATAAGAACTCCCGCTCATAAATGAGCAGGCAACAGGCGACCGCTAACAGCATCACCACAACCAGAGCAGGACTTAATAGTTTCAGTTTATCCTTCATTTCCTTGTTAATTGCAATATCGGATGCAAAGGTAATAAAAAAGTAAAAAAATAAAAAGGTAAAAAGGCAAAAAAGTGAAAAATGACAATAAAAAAGTGGCGAACCGAAGTCCGCCACTTTTGATAGAGTATTTTAAGATAGAGTGATTACTTCACAATCACCTTCTCGGTCTTGACAGAGCCATCGCTCATCACCTTCTTCACGATGGTGAGACCCTTCTGAGCCTTAGCTACGCGGCGGCCGTTGAGGTCGAAGAGCTCGATAGCGCGAACCTTAGCAGCAGGAGTTCCCTCGAGTGTCTCGATACCAGCTGCAGCTGCGTCTGCATAGAGAGCAGCGTAATCAACATTTGCAGGACCTGTCATCAGGACATTGACATACTCGAAGAATGCCTGAGACTGACCACCCCATGCGAAGCCGAGGGTAAGAATACCATCAGTCACCACGATATTCTGAATACCATCAGTCGGAATATTCTTATTGTCCATGTCAGCATAGCCGGCATAGTTCACGTCCTTGTTAATCTCTGCACCTTCCTCAACAGCAGGTGTCTCAGAAGTCTTCACGTATGCATAAGTACCATCGGAAGTATCTGAGTTATCCCAACCTCTGAACTTAACGGTGTAGACACCGGCGGGCAGGTCAGTGATAGTCTGCTCTGTAGCGGCAACAGCATGCCAACCCGGATGCATAGCGCAATCCTCCACATAGGTGGTCTTGCTGTTGTGAGAAACATTACCATCCCAACTGCTCCAAGCCTGAGCATTACCAGAAATATTGGTCCAACCAGTAATCACCTGAGTCTTTTCACGAGCATAGAGGTTCGGGTTCTTCACGAATACCGACATATCGATAGACACAGCCTTTGCCTCTGGATTCTCAGGATCAGAGTTGTCGATCTTCTCGAAGATATTCTCATTATCCTTAAGCTTAGCATAGAGCTCGGCCTTAACGTGGTTCTTCACCTCCTCAGCAAGTTCGTCATCATCGTCGAGAGCATTGAGAGCCTGAGCAACAGGATAAGAATCCTCTGCACGACCCAGAGCCATCAAGGTCTGAGCACCCATGTACAGACGCTCAACCAGGGCAGCAACACCTCTCGTCTCACGCTTCAGGTTACCATCAGTCTCACTGTTGCTTGCATTGTGTACAGTAAACAGATTTGCAGTCGTTGTAGCGATTTCGCTCAACTCAGCAACAGCAGCAGTCAGAGCAGCATCGTCCTTCAGTACGTCAAACTCATACTTTCTCTCCCACTGTGCCTCTGCACCTTCCTCAGCAACATTCTCCATCCAAGACTTACCGTTGTACTTAGCGACAATAGCTACCAACTGAGCATACAACTCTGTATCCTTGAACTTCGTTTCCTTGTTCTGATCAACAGTAGCACTACCAGTCTTAATGGCATTATCATAGGTATTGCAGAGATCAACGTGGTCGATCAGGTTAGCACTGCTCTTTTCCAGCAGTTCAACAGCACCGTTGCACTCAGAAGGAGATGTGTAACCATCCTTCTCAGCCTCAACCTTAGCAATTGCCTCGTTCAAAGCTGTCTGGGCAGCACCGTCATAGCGCTCTGCAGTGTTATTAGCCTGAGTAGTCTTAGCCTTCTCCAGTGCCTCGTTGACAGCGATTGTCTCAACCACACCAAATGAGCTGGGGATATAACCGAACTTCACGTTAGCAAGCAGCAACTCATGCCAAGTCTCACCAGCATCCTCACCGTCAGCATTGTTTGCGACGACGAAGCGCAGCTCGTAATCACCGGCAGCAGCAGGTGTGAAATCAAATGAGTAAGCCGAAGAATTCTTCACGGCACTCTTAGCACCGTTGACATCAGGATTACAGGTCACAGTCTGAACGAACTGCTCTTCACCTGCAGCATTCAAGATAACCACCTTCAGGAATTCACCGCTTGACTTCCAACGGGCTGCGTTGAATGTCAGCGTGTATTTCTTACCAGCTTCCATCGTCAACTTGTGCTCATCATCGTTGAGACCATAAGTCAGATAGTTGCTACGCATGTAGAGAGCACCTGTGAAGTCACCACCAGCAGCGAAATCGTTGAAGAAACGAGAACCGCTACCATAACTACCACCAGGAACACGCTCCTCCATGCCGTCAGCAAAGAGCTTGAAGCCCTCAGGAACAGAGCCATTAGCACAGTTGGTGAAATAGCTGAGCGGAATCAGATCCTGAGCAACGTCGTTAGGATCGGGAGCTCCCACGCTGAACACGTATGTAGTGTCGGTATAAATCTCATCAGCCAGAATCTCCTCAGGATAAATCTTCGTGATACGAATAGTGTGCAGGCCATTTGCCAAGTCGGCACCATCGTAAGTCATCGTAATTTCCTCAACCATACCATCTGCAGGGCTGACAGTCAGAGCTTTCTTATCGAGTGTAGCAACAATCTTAGAAGCGTCAGCCTTCTTATCGAACTTCACCTCGAACTTCTTCAGGTCACTCTTGATATTAAATGAGCCCTGCTCGGGTTTTGCATAAACGATAGTTGGAGCCAGCATCGTATAAGGGTATACGTCATCGGGCATACCGTCCAGAAGATTGTCGTTATACTCAGCAATCTCATCGACATTAGGAATGACCTGACCAGCGTTAGGGCCACCAGCGTATTTCAGCTGCAAGTCACCAGCAACATTGTTATAGATGACGCGAACCTCACCATCGGGCACCTCATCCAAGAAGATAAAGAAACGACCGTCTTCGAAGCCCTCAATAGAGGTAATACCGACTTCCTGACCGTCGGCCAGAACCTGGGCATTCTCCTTCGGGAACTGGATACGTTTCTTACCAGCAGCTTTGCACAACTCACCAAGATTGGTCTCGAAACCGAAGTCAATCAAGAGATTATCGTCCTTATACTCAGCAACGGTACCATACTTATAAATCTCGAACTTGAAGTTGTCGAAATAGAACTGAGTAGCTTCAGAATTTTTATTCAAGTCGAAGGCAATGCTTTGGAAACTCTTGCCAAAAAGGCTCTCACTAATAGTACCCTTTGCGGTAATCGTTTGCCACTCAGGAGTAATAGTAATTCCATTAAAATCAGAAGAAATGTCGCCACCACCACACTGATAAGAACGTGGCTCTGCATGACCACCTACATCAATAGAGGACTCAGGATTAGCAAGCGCATCCATCGAGAAGCGCCACTCAGTACCTGCCGGCAATATCTCAGGGAGAACTACGAACAACTGTGTAGACCATGACTGAGGCGCATTAGCCATTGTCTTAATGGAAAGGCCTTTGGAATCACCTTTACCAACGCCTTCCTCAACCATAGCATCTGGATCAGAATTAATAGTATAAGTCACATTGCCATCACCATTATCAGCACGGAGTGCAAGGGAGAACGAACTGAAATCATCACCTTCAAAATCACCATTGGTCAGGATGTTGACCCAACCAACCTGCTTCTCCTTACCTTTGCGAATCAGGATCATGCTCTCAACTGTTGTATTTTGCCAGTTTGCGCCCTTAATGGCATGCAGATGAACAAAACCTTTGTCATTCATAATCTGCTTCAGATCAACGGTCAGGACACCATCTTTATCGGTGAAATACTTGCCTGCCCATGAAGAAGCACCTTTAGGATACTCGATCAAGTGAGAATTAGCCTCATTGGTATCATACTGACCCTCATCCTGATCACGATTAAGCATCACGCGAGGTTGACCCTCGGTGTAGGTAATCACTAATTGGTCGAAACCCGACAGATCGGCAAAGTTGTTTACCGAAGAATCACCGTAAGGCTGACCGGTAGATTCACCAACCGCCCATGCGGGAGTGGCCTGCGTGTTCTTGGGAGCATCCAAGCCCCAAAGACCGGCCTCATGCTGCCAGAAGGGAACTTCCTGCAGGGAGATCTCTTCTGCACTTACATTCATTGCACCCAGCATCATCAATGCCAGAGCAAGAAACATTTGGTAAGTTTTTCTCATGTTGTTAAAGTTTTAAATGAAAGTTAATAAAAAAATAGAAATTTCTGGCTGCAAAGGTATATAATAACGCACACACATGTTTTTCCAATTGTTTCATTTGCTTTCATTTTTGTGTTCAAACAACAAAAATCCCGCTCTTATCGGGGAAAAGCGGGATTTTTGAAACAAAATGAGACAAATAGAAAACTATGTCTCACGCTCGGCATACTCCGATGGAGCCACACCAAAATGCTTGCGGAAGATGGTGGAGAAGTGGGCCAGATTGGAGAATCCCACCGTATAGGCCACCTGCGTCACATTGATTTTCTGCTCTTTCAGGAGCCTTGCAGCCTGCTCCAGGCGGATGTTACGGATAAACTCACTGGTAGAGATACCTGTCATTTCTTTCATCTTACGATGCAACTGCACTCGGCTGATACCCACCTCCTGGGTCAGACGTTCCACATTGAAGTCGCTGTCGGAGATATTCTTGTTGATACACTTCATTATACGTTCCATGAGTACCTCATCATTGCCTCTAACCTCCGGCTGGTCTACCTTATCGGCCTGTGCCTGCTGGGCACCGGAATACTTACCCTTCAGACGGAGACGGCTCTGTACCAGATTTTCAATCACCATGTGGAGCTCTTCCATATCGAAAGGTTTTGCCAGGAAGGCATCGGCACCTCGCTCCAGACCTTCCAAACGATTGGCCACATCGGCCTTTGAAGTCAGCATAATCACTGGTATATGCGAAATATTGATATTGGTCTTGACCATACGGAGCATGGTAAAACCATCCATCTCTGGCATCATCACATCACTGACCACCACATCGTATTCATTGGTCAGCAGTTCTTTCATGCCCTCCTTGCCGTTTGGACAGATGCCAAACTGATAGAAACGGCCCAGTTCAGAAGAGACATAGCGGGCCATCTCTAGATCATCGTCGACGATGAGGACACGGTATTTCGAAGACGAAGTCCTGGGCTTGCTCACCTGAACGATTTCCGTCTGGGATTCCATTTCCTCGGGTTTGAGATGATCCTTTCCTAATGGCAGGCGTACAGTGAAAACTGCACCCTTATCGTCTGTACGGTTTTGAGCCTCGATAGTACCATGGTGCATAGCGACAATCATCTTACACAGGTTCAGACCGATACCCGTGCCATCGATGTGCATGCGACGGGAATTACTTCCCTGATAGAAACGATCGAAGATATGTTTCAGGCTGTCTTCATCAATGCCTATGCCATTGTCCGAGACAGACAATTCCAAAGAATCAGATTCTTGCTTTAGGCAGACGGTCACTTCACCACCGTCATTGCTGTATTTAAAGGCATTTGAGAGCAGGTTGGAAATAACCTTGTCAAACTGCGTCCGATCAATCCATGCATCCAGACGGTCCAAGTCCTCGTGATTGAAGGTAAAATGGATGTTGCGCTCCTTGGCAGGGAAATCAAACATTCTGCAGACGCCTTCGGTAAAGGCCACCAAATCCGTCTGCTGGCAATGCAACTGCATCTGCTGCTTGTCGATTTTCCGAACATCAAGAATCTGATTCACCAGATTCAGTATGCGCTGGGCATTATGCTCTATGGTATCGACGGCCGGATTGCTCTCACTCTTGATCTTCTTCAGGGCCGACAGGATAATAGTCAGCGGCGAACGGATATCATGGGTGGCATTGATGAGGAATTTCATCTTCTCCTCGTCCATCTGCCGGTTCGCCCTGCGACGGTAGCTATAGACAATAAGCCCCAAGATAGCAGCAAGTGCCAACAAATAGAGACAATAGGCCAGTGTGGTACGATACCAAGGCGGTGTCACTTCAATGGTAATGGTCTTGATGTCAGAACAAAGGTCCCCAGAGCGTACCCGCACCTGAATGGGATAGACGCCAGGCTGCAGATGACTCAGCTGGATGACATTGATTCCCTGTGGATTCCGTACCCACGAGCCATTACCCACACGGTATTCATAGGCCACACTTCGCGGATTATTAAAATCGAGCAGCGAGAATTCCAGTGTCAGTTCCGTCTCCATATAGGACACTTTGAAATGGTCGGAGCCAATGACAGGCCTCGATTCATGTCCGGCGATGGTGAAACCTGTCAGATGCACATCTTTCAGTTCTGTCCTGCTGCTCACCACATTCGACGGACGGAAACCAACCAGACCGTCGTTGGTGGCAAAGTAGATAAAGTCGTCATCGGTATGGAGTCCTACACAGTTAACATACTCCTTCGTGATCAGGCCGTTGCCATTGATGTGGCCAACGTATGTCTTCTTACTGACATCATACTGCCAGAGACCCATCGGCGTAGAGCACCAGATGTCCCCATTGTCAGCCTCGACGATATAGCCTATCACCTTGTCACTCATTTCCTCCACCAATTGCGGTTCATCACTTCCCTCTTTATACACATACAGTCCCTCATCCGTACCAACCAAAATCTCCCCGCGACTTGTAGCACAAAGGGAATTGCACTTCACATGCGTCAACATCTGAAGCCACCCTTCCGACAGGAAACTGTCGGTCTTAGGATCATAGCACGAAACGCCATCCGAGGTTGCCAGCCAGATTCGCCCTTTCCGGTCGGGCATCATCGCCAATACCCAGTCATTGCAGATATGTCCACGCAGCGAGTCGCGGTCGGCAGAACGGAAATTTCGCAATTGTCCCGTCTGAGGGTTATAGATACAGAAGCCCTTTGAATAGGTCGAAATATAGATGTTACCTGTATCGTCGCTGGTCATGTCATTAAACTTGTCGCAATCAAAAGTGACCTGTTTCTGACCGCGGCCCGTCGTGGGGTCGTAGGTATAGAGTGCATCGTCAGTGCCCACCCAATAGCGTTTTTGCCTGTCACGGAAGATAAACTCCGGATTCGGCGGGCAAGCAGGTTTGGCTACAATACGGCCCTCACGGTTAAATCCGTAAATGCCATTGCCCTGCACCGTCACCCATATCATGCCACCGTCACCCTCGCACACCGACGACAACGTAGAACCTATGTCCATGCCCTGTGCGCTGAAGCTCATGGTCCTGAACTGGGGGGGGATATGGCGCAAATGGACTAAGCCCTTGGAATAGCAGGCAATCCACAGATTACCATTACGGTCTTCATTAATATCCCAGATTTTGGCTTTGTTCAGGTCAATACCCCAGGCAATACACTCCACACGCTCCAGTTTCTGGCTGTTCTTAGGCAGCCGGAACAGGCCTTCCCCGCGCGTACCTATATATATATCACCCTCATGGTCGCGGAAAGCACTTGACAAAAGGATGTTACCACCAAAAGCTGACACATCGAACGGGGCCGGTTTCAGCATACCATCAGCATAGACGGAGATACCGTGCAGACTGATCACTAACATTGCATCGTTGCGCTCGATAAGGGTTATTACATTACCCTGGGCCGACTTCATCTCAATGACCTTGCCATCAGGTTCCCGCATGGTCACGACATCGCCGAAGCCGCTTTTCCAGAATCGACCATTGCTGTCGCAGACAAACTGGTTGTAGAAACGTTCCTGGCCAGGCACCGTATAACCGTCCTCCACATATACCAATTGTTCATCTTGCAGTCTGAACAGGCCATAGCCCGCCGTAGCGACAAACAACTGTCCCTTGTCACACTGAGTGATGCAAGAAACGCGAGGAGACACATTACCCTCAAAGGGATAATGCACAAACTGGCCTGTGGTGTAGTCATAACGGTCCAGTCCCTTGGCCGTACCAATCCAGAGGCGTCCCTCTTTGTCACAATACATGCTTGATATATCGTTGTTTCCAAGCGTACCTGGAGCATTCTGATGATGAAGGAACGGCGTGAAACGATAGCCGTCGAAACGGTTCAGACCGTATTCAGTACCCACCCAGATATATCCATATTGATCCTGACAGACTTTGTTGACAAGTCCGCTAGTGAATCTTTCTGAGAAATAGAAATGTCCCATCTGTGCCTGTACTTGCAACAGCACGGCGAAAAGACCTATGATAAAAGAAACAATCCGTCTCATTAGTTATATGGTAAAACTTGTTTTACTTCAAAATCATCTTTTACGGGCACAAAGATACAAAAAAAAGTAAAACAAGCCAAATTTGTAGGCAAATATTTTATATTTGCAATAAAAAACGGCCGCCGATATTCACATACAGGCAAGCCGGGAAACTTAGTTTTACCATAACTAATGCTAATATACTACTTATGAAGTTTACTACTATATTTCCATTTCCGGCTGCAAAGTTACATTGTTTTTACGAGAAATCCTATCTCGTTTGTTTCTCTTTCTTTGCTATTTGTATTTTGCAAAAATAAAGCGATTTCGGCTTTTTGTGACACAAAAGCCAAAAGAAATGAAACAAAATGGAAATTCACTTTTACAAACAGAAAAGCCTCGGGAATAAAAAGAAACACACCTATTATAAATAATAAGTAACTTTGCACCCAAAATTTGATAATATTAACAAACTCAATTTAACGTATGAAAACCAGAAAAGATTTTTGGATTGCATTACTGGTTGGTGTATTCGTTCTATCGTCGTGTCAGCAGTACGATCTCGACGAGAAGACGCCCGAAGGTTGGGGTAACAGCATTTACAGCTGGCTCGACGAACAAGGCAATTATACCAACACAGTGCGCATGATCAACGACCTGAATTATCAGGAAGTGCTGGGAAAGACGGGTTCAAAGACGCTTTTCGTAGCCGACGATGCTGCTTACGAACGATTCTACAGCAGCAACTTGTGGGGTGTGAAACGCTATGAGGATCTATCACTCGCCCAGAAGAAAATGTTACTGTATGGAAACATGATCGACAACTCCATTCAGTTAAACAGTCTATCAACCATTCAGGGCAAGCCGCTGAAGGAAGGACAGGCCATGCGCCGGTTCTCTGCTCTGAGTGCGTACGACACAATTCCAGTGTTGAAGACTTTGGACATGCCCGACAACAAGTATTGGAAGCGCCATCGTGAGAGTGGCAAGGACATGGTTTGTATGGAAGACGGTTCTGACGTGCCGATGCTGTTGTTCCTGGAGGCTCAGTTGTCCAACAACCGTATTACCAACGATGATTACAATTTCCTGTTCAACCATACGACGAACCGTCAGGCAGGCGACGCCAGCGTCAACGGTATCAATGTGGTGGAAGACAATATCCGTTGTGCCAATGGCTTCATCCACCGTACAGGCGAGGTGGTTACCCCGTTGACCAATATGGCCGAACTGATAGCCCATAAGCCTCAGGTAAGCCTGTTCAACAGCCTGCTGGAACGTTTCTGTGCCCCCTACCCCGATGGCAAGGATCTCGCCAAGACGGAGCGCTACAACTATCTGTACGGCACCAGTGTTGACACGGTCTATACCAAACGCTTCTTCAACGAAAAGAAAGGTGCAGTAGTAGACGTTACTCCTGACGGCGGTAGTGTTCCGGCCCAACTGGTATTCGACCCGGAATGGAACTCTTACTATTCCACCAACAACAAGGACCAAAGTGAGGGAAATGCAGCCGAACAGCGCGACATGGCCGTAATGATGGTACCTTCCAACGTAGCCTTGGAGGAATACTGGAATACGACCGGTAAGCCGTTGAGTGAGAATTACGCTTCGTGGAATGATGTACCCGATGATGTGATCATCAAACTGTTGAATGTCAACATGCTGCAATCGTTCACCTCTTCGGTACCCTCGAAATTTGATGCCATCCTGAACGATGCCAACGACCCGATGGGTGTGAATGCAGCCGATATCGACTCCGTGTGGATGACCTGTAACGGTGCTGTCTACCTGACCAACAAGGTTTACTCACCGACAGCCTATGTCAGTGTATCGTTCCCTGCATTGATCAACCGTAACATGAAGATTATCGACTGGGCCATCACACAGTGCAAATATAATGTTTACCTCAATGCATTGGGTTCAGACTACAGTTTCTTTATCCCCACCAATGACGCACTGATTGAGTATATCGATCCGTGTTCTTACGGCAAGCAGAACCTCCAGTTGCTCAGTTTCCGCTGGGATGAGACCAAGAAAGCTGATGAGAGAGTCTATGCTGTGCTTTACAACTATGATGAAGAGACAGGCGCGCGTGACTCCATCGGTCTTGTCAACAATTATAATCGTATCACAAGGTGCCTGCAGGACATTCTCGACACCCACATTGTGATTGGCAGGATATGGGATGGTAAGAATACTTACTTCCGTACCAAGAACGGTACAGGCATCCGCGTCACTAATCCTACTGACGAAGGTAACATGATGGTTGAGGGAAGCTTCCAGATGAACGAGGGACAGCCTCTGCGCGTAACCCGCGTCTACGACCAGCGCAAGGAAGTCTCCGGTGGTAATGGTAAGAGTTATGTACTGGAAGGCCAGCCCATTATGGGTACCCGCTTGACAGTTTACGACCAGTTAGCCGCCCATCCCAAGTATTTCGGTAAGTTCCTGGAACTGTTGGAAGGCAGTGGTCTGTTGGAAACCATCCATAATCTGGGAACAGGCAACGACAATGACAATAAAGCCTGTGGCGGCACAAACATGTCTGTGTTCAACACCTACCACTATACCATCTACGTTCCCAGTAACGATGCTATTGAGCAATTGCAGAAGGAAGGCAAGCTGTCATCCTGGGAGCAGGTGGATGAAGACCATCAGGCAGGAGATGACGACAAGGCTTTGAGCGACTCTCTGAACATCGTCAATTTCCTGAAGTATCATATCCAGGATAATGCCCTGTACATCGGTGCCCAAAATGAGTCGGGCGACTTTGAGACCTCACTGATTAACAAAAAGACTCGTCGCTTCTATATGGTGAAGTCGCAGCTGAAAGACGATGAGATAGAAGTTCTTGATGCTGTAGACCAGAAAAACATGCAAGAAGGAGTGGCAACGAAGCATACCGTCAAGAAAGTCTCCTATATCGATGATGACGGCATACAGAAGGACCTCTATAATATTCAGGCGCGTGAGTATCTGTACAATAATAAAGATGCCACGACAGCAACAGAGTTGTACACCACCTCTTCGGCTGTGATACATCTGATTGACAAACCATTGTCATATTCTACTGATGATTAAAAAAGCAAGAATTATGAAACGACTGACATTCATATTAATATCATTTGTTTATTGTTTGGTTGCCGCGAATGCCCAGCAGGCAGGCGACATCATCAGTGGTACGGTCTCTGATGAGATGGGACCTGTGATGATGGCCAACGTAGTGGAGATCGACGCTTCCAACCGTATTGTGGCATCAACAACGACCGACATGAACGGTAACTTCTCGTTCAAACTGAAGAACCCCAAGGACAAACTACGTGTTACGTTCGTGGGTTATAAAACAGTGACGCTGCCTTTTAACAAGACCAAGTTCAACGTTAAGATGCAAGATGCCACCCAAATCAAGGAAGTAACCGTCGTGGCCAAGAAACGTGCAGGCGGTTCTGGTCTGAACATCCCCATCGACGAAATCTCGACGGCTCAGCAGAGCATCAGCATGAAAGAGTTTGAAGGTCTGGCCTTCACAACTGTCGATGAGGCCCTGCAGGGACGTATCGCAGGTCTCGACATCGTAGGCAATTCCGGTAATCTGGGTTCTGGTACCTCCATGCGTCTGCGTGGTGTGTCGACCATCAATGGTTCAAGTGAACCGCTGATTGTTGTCGACGGTAACGTCTGGCAGACCGGCGGTCAGCAGATTGACGGTGACATGAACGAAGAGAAATTCGCCCAGCTGCTGAACATCAACCCTGAAGATATTGAGAGTATCAGTGTCTTGAAGGATGCTGCCGCAACGGCCATCTGGGGTTCACAGGGTTCTAACGGTGTGATTGAGATCAAGACCAAACGTGGTACCCGCGGTAAGACGCGTGTCAGCTACTCATTCCGTCTGACCGGCACCTACCAGCCCAATGGCTATGAGATGCTGAACGGTGACGAGTACACCATGATGATGAAGGAAGAGTACTTCAATCCCGAGATGAGCGACGTGTCGAGTAATATTCCCGAACTAAACTATGACCCAACCTTCTCCGAGTACCAGATGTACAATAACAACACCGACTGGCTCAAAGCAGTCAAGAAGACCGGTTGGCGTCAGAATCACTATTTAGCACTGAGTGGTGGTGGTGAGAAGGCTCATTTCCGCGTGGGTGCCGGATACGACCGTGAGACGGGTTCTATCATCGAGCAGCAACTCGACCGTTTCAGTTCACGTGTTAACCTGGACTACTTCGTCAGCGACCGTATCAAGATTGAGACCAACATCGCGCTTACCTATACTAAGAATAAGAAGAACAATGGTGACCTGCTGAGTATTGCCTACGTCCGCATGCCAAACCTCTCCATTTACGAGCAGGACCGCAACGGTAACGACCTTGACGAATACTACGCCATGTTGCCAACCGTGAGCGACCAGTTGCGTGACCAGTTGAACAATAAGAACCCAGTTGCCTTGGCTCACTTGGCCAAGAACGACGAAACGAGCTATAACATTGAACCAGAATTCAAGTTGCGTTACAACCTGTTGTCAACAGAAGAAGAGAAAACGCACTTGAACTACGAAGGCAAAGTGGTGTTCAACATCTTCAACAATTATGTTGACCAATATATGCCCTCATCTCTGAGTACACACTCATGGAACTATACCGGCAACGATGGTGGACGCGAAGCCAATAGTACGACGTCCAACTCGTCAAAGAGCTTTGCTGTGACCACTACGCACACGCTGACCTTCACGCCGGCCTTCCGCAATAAGGATCACCAGCTGACCATGATGCTCCGCGGACAGTTGACAAGTGGTCATAACAGCAGTCAGAGCACGTCATCCTGGGGCCTGCCTTCTGGAAGCATCCAGAATCCTGCTGCACAAGGATTGATCAAGAGTATGGACACCAACAGCGGCGAGTGGCGCAGCATCTATTTCACCTATTCTGCCCACTATGCTTATAAAGGTCGCTACATGGCCGACTTCTCAGTCCGCCGCGATGGTAGCACACAGTTTGGTGGCGACCAGCGCTGGGGTAACTTCCCCGCTCTCTCACTGCGTTGGAACATCCACAAGGAGCCTTGGTTCCAGAAAGCCCTGCCTTGGGTATCAATGCTCTCCTTCCGTCCCGGTTGGGGTATCGTAGGTCGACAGCCCGGTCAGGAATACCTGTACTTCAGCACCTATACCAGTGGTAATTCCTATATGAACCAAGGTAGTGTCCATCCGGAGAATATCCAGCTGAAGAATCTGAAGTGGGAAGAGAAGAAGACCTATAACCTGGGTGTCGACTTCGGTTTCTGGAACGACCGCATCAACGGTAATGTGGAGGTCTACTGGCAGTTTACCAGCGACATGCTGATGGCCAACTACGGCATTCCCACCTCGTCGGGTTATCCCAACCTGCGCTGGCAGAATGCCGGTAACATGAAGAATATCGGTTGGGAGTTCAACCTGAACGGTAGCCGTATCATTCAGGCTGGTAAGTTCTCGGCCGACTTCAATATCACCTTTGCCAACAACAAGAACCAGATCACCTCGATGGACGAGACTTGTCTGTCGAACCTCAATACCGAGTTTAACCGCGACAACGGCAGCTACCTGACCCGAGTCGAGCTGAACCGCGCTCTGGGAAGCATCTACGGTTTCCGTTACAAGGGTGTATATCAGTACTCCCACTATTCCGAGACGGAAGTCAAGGGTGTGAGTGGTCCTGATGCCCCTGTGGCTCGCGACAAAGACGGCAACGTAATCCTCGATGAGCACGGGCTGACGATCCCCATGATGTTCTGCGCTGGCTCTGTAAACTATGAATTCGGTGGTGGTGATGCCAAATATGAGGATATCAACAATGACGGACAGATCAATGAGCTGGATATTGTCTACCTCGGCTCTTCACTGCCAAAGTTTACTGGTGGTTTCGGATTCAAGCTCAACTGGGGCCGTCTGTCATGGAACAACCAGTTCAACTTCCGCTACGGCAACAAGATTATCAACAAGGCCCGTATGGATGTTGAGAATATGTACTCGAACAACAACCAGAGCCGTGCCGTCAACTGGCGTTGGCGTGTAGAGGGTGACATCACGGAGATGCCACGTGCCCTCCGTCAGACGGGTTACAACTATCTGGGTTCCGACCGCTTTGTGGAGGACGGTTCATTCATCCGTCTGAACTACTCACAGATCAGCTACTCACTCGACCCGAAGATCATCAAGAAGTGGGGTCTCTCACAGTTGAGTCTCTATGTATCGGCTAACAACCTGTTTGTTCTGACCAAGTACAGTGGTGCCGACCCAGAGGTGAGCTACGGCTCTATGGGTATCGTAACTGATGGTGCAAAGACACCGCGTTCTAAATCGTTCACCGCTGGTGTGACTATTCAGTTCTAATTGACAATTGAAAATTGATAATTATGAAAACGAACTATATATATAATAAGGTATTAGTAAAGGTTTTCTCTTACCTCTTACCTCTCACCTCTTGCCTCTTCATGAGCTGCAGTGATTTCCTCGACATCCTGCCCATGAACTCGACGGTGCTGGAGAACTACTGGAAGGAGAAGGCCGATGTGACAGGTGCCGTCAACGGCTGTTATGAAGCCTTGGCAAGCGAAGACGTAGTCACCCGCATGGGCGTCTGGGGAGAGTTGCGCTCCGACAACATAGTGGCTGGCACAAACGTTCCCAATCACCTCAACGAGATGCTGAGGGAGAACCTGTTGCCCACCAACGACATGTGTAAATGGTCTACGGTATACAATGTCATCAACCGCTGTAACATCGTCTGTCACTATGCTCCGGAAGTTGAGGAGATAGACCCGAACTACACGCATAATGAGTTGAAGGCGACGATTGCCGAGATGAAGGCCATCCGTGCCCTCTGCTATTTCTACCTGATCCGTGCGTTCCGTGATGTGCCCTATACCACAGAGCCGAGTATCGCCGATGATCAGAATTATGTTATCCCCGCCTCCAAGTTCAACGTGATTGTCGACTCTCTGATTACCGATCTGGAGAGCGTCAAGGACGATGCCCAGCGTCGTTTCGAACTGGAAAAGGTACAAGGCAAGAGCATCTATGTGCCTGCCGCCAACAACAGTCGTATCACCCGCTGGGCCATCTATGCCCTGCTGGCCGACCTCTATCTCTGGAAGGGCGACTGGGACAATGTCATCAGATACTGCGACTTGGTCATCGATTATAAGAAACAGGTCTATGAAGAGCTGTTACAGATGGACCAGATCAATGACGTGGAGTTGTACGACGGTATCCCCATGATTATGGAGGCAACTGTAAAGGGTACGAAAGACGTAGGTAACGCCTATACCTCTCTTTTCGGAGACGGCAATTCGTTTGAAAGCATCTTCGAGATCTATTATAATGGTAATACCGGACAAGAGAACAACTGGGTTAGCAGCTACTATGGCAATAGCGACAACGCTATCGGTCGTCTGAGAGCTGCCGACTTCCTGATGGACGGCTTCACGTCGAACAACAACCAGGTATGGCTGTCACAGAATGACTGCCGTGCCTACGAAGCGATGGAAACCAGCGGCAACAGTCTGTCGATTACGAAATATGTTCGCCAGAGTGCCAGCTTCAGTCTCCAAAGACTGGGTATTGTCAACGTTGCCGGCGACCGTCGTTCCAGGAAAGATGCCAACTGGGTAATCTACCGTCTGAGCGACGTGATGCTCATGAAGGCCGAAGCCCTCATCCAACGTAGTGAGAGCGACTGGCCCGAGGCTTTCCAACTGATTAACAATGTCTACAAACGTGCGAACAACATCTCGCCTGAGACAACAGCCGGAAGTCTGGTTTATGAGACTTACAACACCTCCAAGGAGAAGATGGAAGACCTCTTGTTCGAAGAACGTCACCGCGAGTTCCTGTTCGAGGGAAAACGTTGGTTCGATCTGGTACGTCTGTCACGTCGTGACGGCAAGACAGACCGACTGGTATCAAACGTGGTCCGCAAACATCGTCAGGATCAGAATGTCATCAGAATCAAGCTGACAGATTCCAACTACATCTACTTCCCGTACTCTAAGAGCGAACTGAAAGCAAATCCTTTGCTGGTTCAGAACCCAGCCTTCAGCAACACCGAGGAAGGATCATTGAAGTAGTGAATAGTGAATAGTGAAAAATTTGCTACCGCTGTGTATTAAATCGAAAATCAGTAAATCGAAAATAATTATGACTAAGATTAATAATAAGAAATGGGTGAGGGTCATGATGGCAGGATTATTCTTCTGTCTCCTGACTTCTGTCTCCTGTATCCTGACATCGTGTGTCGACAACGACGACGATGTGCCCATGAGCAGGTATTCAGCTGAGAAAATGACAGCAGCCGAATTCCTCTCAGATAATCAGGAACGAGTAGGATCGTTCATCAATATTCTTCAGCGATCCGGCTATTACGCCATGCTTTCCACATATGGAAACTACACGGTGTTCGCCCCTAACAACGAGGCTATTGATAAGTATATGGCCAGCAACAGCTACAAGAGCATAGAGGATATTCCTGAGGCCGTTTGTGACACGTTGGCACGTACACATATCATCAAGACCAAGGCCTGGTTCACGACAGAGATATCAGAAGGTTCTCTGGGTATGAACATGGCTGAGACCTTTATCACCCTCTCCATCAACACCGATGCAGAGAACAACAATGCCGTGGTACACTTTGCCAATAAGGTGGCCCGTATGGTGGAGTTCGACGACTCGGTTTCGAATGGCGTGGTACATATTGTGAACAAT
Source organism: Prevotella sp. (assembly GCA_016290175.1). Taxonomy (GTDB): domain Bacteria; phylum Bacteroidota; class Bacteroidia; order Bacteroidales; family Bacteroidaceae; genus Prevotella. The sequence goes on from JAEETD010000010.1 coordinate 48,735, forward strand.
ATCATTCCACGTACCAGTGATAAACTGCCCGACGTCATTGCCGCAGACTCAACGGCAACGCTCTTTACGCAAGCCCTGTTCCTCACAGGTATGGCCGACTCTCTGATGGCCTACATTGACAACGATTATCCCGAATGGGGTGCTGACAAAGCTTCACAGGACTCTGCTTATACCTGGAACCTGTCACTGAAATGTAAGGCAGAAGGTGCCGATCCTATTCAGTGGGTTCAGAAGCGTTACTTCAAGTTTACGGCTTTCGTTGAGCCAGACTCTGTATACAAACGACACGGCATTAATACTATTGACGATCTGATTGCACATGCCAAGAAGGTTTATGATGCCGTTTATCCCGCTGATGCCGGAAAATACGACGGCGACCTCAAGAATCGCAAGAATCCGTTGAACCGTTTCATCAGCTATCATCTCCTTGATCGCGTCTTACCTTACGACGAAGTCATCATGAGAAAAGAATGCCTGAAGCATTGGGATACAAACCTGTGTGACCCCGAGGAGTTCTATGAGACCATGTGTCCGGGTACCCTCATGCGTTTCTGCTATCCAAACGAGAAGCTCTTCATCAACCGTAAGGGCTTTAAAAACAATATTGAAGTTCAGGGCGTACGCGTATTGAAGCCCACAGAGTCAGGCTTATCCATGCAGGATTGCCCCAATGGCATGTATCACTATATTGACGACATCCTGGAATACTCCACTGAGGTGCGTGATGTAGTGCTCAACTGCCGTATCCGCTTTGATTCCACAGTGTTGAGTCCTGACTTCTTCAACAGCGACCGTCCACTCTATGATGAGAATCATCTGAGAGGCTATCGTCTCGACTATATCAAAAACTGGAAGGTGATGGGCGAGAAGGCCGTGATCGGTCTGCATGGCGAAGGTCCATGGTGGCAGCATTACAAGAGCAATGGTGTCACCGTGAGCGGTATCTTCGACCTGACCATCAAACTGCCACCCGTACCGTCAGGCACCTACGAGATTCGCACAGGTTACACGGCTAATGCAGAGCGTGGCGTCGTTCAGTTCTATCTGAACAACGTGCCCTGCGGTATTCCTGCCGACCTGCGTATCATGGGTCCAGATCCCTCTATTGGTTGGGTGGCTGACGTGACTGGCGATGACGCCGAATCCAGAAATGCCAACAAGGCCATTGACAAAGCCATGCATAACCGCGGTTACATGAAAGGTATGGACTGCTACTGGCAAGGCGCTGCCAAAGAGAATGCCCTCCGCAATCTGGTCAACAACCTCCGCTACGTCCTGACGACGCAGTATCTTGACGAGAACGAGACCTATTACCTGCGTTGTCGCCAGGTATTGAAAGATCCTACCTGCTATTGGAGTTTCGACTATCTGGAACTTTGTCCGAAGAGTGTCTATGGCAGCCCCGAGGGCGAAGACACACACTAATGTAGTGAATAGTGAAAAGTGAATAGTGAAAATAAAAGATTATGAATACAAAAATAAATAATAAGAAATGGATGAGGCTGATGGTATTCTCTTACCTCTTACCTCTTACCTCTTACCTCTTCTTCGCTTCCTGCTCTGACTGGAACGATCATTATGAGGGTGCTGCAGATGCTGCCGAGGGCGCTACGCTATGGGAGCAACTCAAGGCCAACCCTCAGCTGAGTGATTTCTGCGATGTGCTGGAGCAGACCAAGGTCTACCGCATGCATAAGAAAACACCCGTGAGCTATGCCGACCTCCTTAACGGCGGTCAGGCCTTCACTGTGATGGCACCTGTGAACAACACGTTTAACAAGGATTCACTGTTGCAGCTGGTGCAGACGGTTGTAGGCGACTCTGCCGTAGAGAAGAGCTTCGTCCAGAACCATCTCACCCGTTCGCTCGTCTCGTCAACACCCGACGCCACCAAGATGCTGATGCTCAACATGAAGAACATGATGATGGCCAACGGCATGGTTGACGACACCCCTGTGACAGTTGCAAACACAAAGTCGAGCAACGGCATACTCCATGTCATGCAGCATGCACTGCCCTATAAGCACAACATCCTTGAGTTGTTATGTGACCATCCTCAGTTAAAGGAGATCGGCGCAAACATCCGCAGTTTTAATGAGGATATCTTCGATCCCACATCGTCAGTTTCCAATGGTGTTGTGGATGGTGTGCCCATCTATGTCGATTCAGTGGTATATGAGCGTAACCGCCTGTTGGAAAACGTCGGTCTTCTGGATGCCGAAGACTCCACCTACCTTGTAGTGGTGCCCACCACAGAGGGTTGGAACAAGGTTTACAATGAAGCGTCTCAATACTTCATTTATGATAAAAGTATTGATAAGCGCGACTCATTGCAGCAGCATTATACCATGCGTGCCTTATTGGAAGATGCCGTCTTCAACATGACCGACCAGAAGTCTGTACAAGACTCGCTGATTTCCGTGCCATACATCCATACCACCCAGTCGTTCGAGAAGGGTAAGAAGGTGTACCACGTCTTCTACAAGCCTTTCGAGGAGGGTGGCATCCTCGATGGTGCCCAGAAGTTGCAGTGCAGCAATGGTACGATTTACACAACCCCGAAATGGACCTTCAAGCCGACGGACACCTATTTCAAGGAATTGCGCACTGAGGGAGAAAGCACCTGGATGATTACCCAAGAGAAAGACTGCTCCTACAATTCCCGCCGTCAGATAGCCGACAGCATCTCATCAGGCTCCTACCTGCAGATTATTCCCAGAACAGGAACATCCAACTGGGAACTGACTTTCCGTATCAGCAACACTTTGTCTGGCGATTATGACATCTGTGCCGTCATACTGCCCCAGTCAGTGGCAGGTCTGAGCAGTACCAAGCCTTGCAAATTCAAGGCTACCATCAATTATGTTGATGAGGACAACAAGTCTCAGTCGTTCAACTGTGGCAACACTCAATTCGAGAGCGATCCCACTCGTGTGGATACCATCGTGGTGGCAGAGGCTTTCCACTTCCCCACTTGTAATTATGACCAGAATGAAGTAAAGGTCACCCTCAAATTACAGTGTTCCATCTTGGCTCGCGAGACCTCACGTTACTCTCGTGAGATGTACCTCGACTGCATTTATCTCAGACCCAGAACCTCTAAATCTGACGAACAATGAAGAAATATATCATTTCCACAATTCTGCTGCTTGTATCACTGACAATAGCAGCACAGGAGAATTTAAAGACAGTAACAGGACAAGTTGTCGATGCTGCCACCCAGAAACCGCTGGTTGGTGTCATCGTTGCTGCCTATGATAATGACAAGTACTCGGCCATGACCGATGAAGAAGGACGTTATACGCTGAAAGTACCTGACTATATCAATTCGGTACAGATGCGCATCGACGGTTACAACTTCCTGCAGTGTGCCATTGCCGATGGTGTGGCCAATGGCAACCTCTACAACAATTCATTCACGGAGGTCTACAAACGCCAGACCAATGCCATTCAGACCTCTGAGGCTGGTGGCTTTGCCAACACCTCAGAAGTCAGCATCGATCCTTTCATTGCCCAGCAATTGGGCAGCGACGTCCGTTCCGTTTCGCGCGGTGGCAATGTCGGTTTGGGTAACATCATGCTGATGGCAGGTATTAACTCGCTGAACAGCAATGCGCAGCCACTGGTGATTGTCGACGATGTGATTATGGACATGGAGTACAACCGCACCACACTTCACGACGGCTATTTCACCAATATGCTGGCCAACCTGAATGTCAACGACATTGAGAGCGTTCAGGTGCTGAAGAACGGTACGGCCCTCTATGGTGCCAAAGGTGCCAATGGCGTGCTGCTTATCAAGACCAAGCGTAACAAGAGCATGGCCACCAAGATTGATGTCACCATCAATGGTCGCTTTGAGCTCATTCCCCGCCTGCCGAAGATGATGGGCGCTGAAGACTACCGTCTCTATGCCTCAGAACTGCTGGCTAACAAGACGCTGTCATTAAGCCAGATGAAGTTCCTGAACAACGACCCCACCTATTTCTATTACAACCAGTATCACAACAGTACAGACTGGACAGATGAGGTCTATAAGAATGCGTTCTCACAGAACTACGGTATCAATGTACAAGGTGGTGACGACATTGCCTCCTATAACCTCTCCGTAGGCTACTCATTAGCCAATAGCACACTGAAGAAGAACGACTATTCGCGTTTCAACATGCGTTTGAATTCCGACATCAATATCGCGAAAGGATTCGACGTACGCTTTGATGCATCTTATAGTGACGTCGACCGCTCATTGTTTGACGACGGCGCACCCTCAACCGTGCTTTCCGGCGTCATGACCTCACCAGGCTTTATCGCTCTGGCCAAGTCACCCTTCCTTTCGCCATACGCTTACGACAATGCCGGTAACCCCAGCCATTATCTGGCAGAGGCCGACGACTATCTGGAAGGCATGTTCCAGGGACGAGGCCGTTTGGCTAATCCCGCTAGTATTTTGGAATACGGTGATGGCAAGAACCGCAACTCACTGGGAAACCGTCTGATTGTGTTTGCTATTACACCGAAATATGAGTTCAACAAGCACCTGACGCTGAGCGAGCACTTTGCCCTCACATTGGTCAACACCAACGAGAACTACTATCTCCCCATTCAGGGCACGCCGACATTTATCGTCGACGGACTTGATGAGACCACTACACTCAACAACCTGGTTCAGAGCCAAGCATCAAGTCTCACGGCCATTCAGAGCGACACCCGTCTGGCCTGGAAGACCTTGATCGGCGCCCATCAGATGGGTGTAATGGGTGGTATCCGTTATCTGAACTCAGCCTATAAGCTGACATCGCAGAAAGGTTACAACACACCTAACGACAAGGCGCCCAAGATGAACTCCTCACTGAGTTTCAAAGATACCGACGGTGCCAACGACAAGACATCAGATATCATCTGGTATGCTTTAGGCAATTACAACTACGCACAGCGCTATTATGTCAATGCCGGCGTCTCTGCCCATGCCTCTTCCCGTTTCGGTAAGGATGCTGACGGTCTGAAACTGGGTGGCGTCGTTTGGGGTCTCTTCCCCAGCGTCGAGGCCGCCTGGGTCATCAGCAACGAGAATTGGTTCTCAGGCATTAAGCCAGTTAACTACCTGCGTCTGAACGTTGGCTTCGATGTCACGGGTAACGACGATATCGACTACACCGCATCACGCAGTTATTTCGTATCACGTCGCATGCTGAACAGCACTGCTACAGGTATTGTCATCGGTAACATTGGCAACACCGAGCTGAAATGGGAGTCCACATCGCGCCTCACGGCAGGCGTGGAGGGTAACTTCTTCAACAACCATCTGAATTTGCGTTTCAACTTCTTCAAGAGCTGGACCAGCAACCTGCTTTCCCTGCAACAACTGGCATGGACCAGCGGTCTTGATGTCAACTGGAGTAACGAAGGAAAACTCGAGAACAACGGTTTCGATGCGCATGCCGTGGTCAAGGTGCTCAACTTGAAGGACTTCCATTGGGAAGTCGGTGCCTCTATAGGCCACTATAAGAACAAGGTGACCGCTCTGCCCGACAACGACCGGACCTTCGAGACCGATCTTTATGGCGCCACCATTCAGACCAAGGTAGGTCAGCCCGTAGGTGTGTTCTACGGCTACGAGACCAACGGTGTTTACAGCAATACGGCCGAAGCCACTGCTGATGGTAAATACCTGGTCAAGGAAAATGGCGACAAGGTCTTCTTCAAGGCTGGCGATATGAACTTCGTAGATCAGGACGGCAATCATATCATCGACGAGAACGACCGTACCGTTATCGGCGACTCCAACCCCGATGTCTATGGTAATATCCACACCACGCTCAATTATAAGAACCTGACGCTGTCGGCTGTCTTCAACTACTCTTTAGGCAACGATATCTTCAACTATCAGCGCTCACTGCTGGAGGGAGGCACCTACTTCCTGAATCAGACGACAGCCATGAAGAGCCGTTGGACTACCGAAGGTCAGACGACAGACTACCCCCGTATAGAATATAAGGATCCCATGGGCAATGCACGATTCAGTGACCGGTGGATTGAAGATGGTTCCTATCTGCGTATGAGCAATCTTACATTGAGCTATTATCTGCCCATACAGAGCACTTATCTGCAGGGTATCACCATCTTTGGTAACGTAACGAACCTCTTTACCATTACCAAGTACCTCGGCAGCGATCCTGACTGCGGCATCGCAGGCAGCATCCTGACACAGGGCATCGACCGTGGCTTGTTAGGCAAAGGCCGTTCGTTCTCAATGGGCGTTAATATTAACCTGTAATAGTGAATAGTGAATAGTTAATAGTGAATAGTTATGATGACTAAGATAAACAATAAGAAATCGGTGAGAATTCTTTTAGCTGGGGTATTCTCTTACCTCTTACCTCTCACCTCTTACCTCTTCACCTCTTGCGAGAACATGCTGACGCCAGAGTCAGACCTGGTGGAGTATGAGGAGGATCACACTTTGAACCACGCCACCGACTCTGTCTATAGCGTGATGGGCATCATCAATAAGATGCAGATCATTGCCGATCGCGTTGTGCTCTTAGGCGAGGTTCGCGGCGATCTGGTACTGCCAACGGCTGCTGCCAGCAACGACTTGAAGCACCTCTCTGCCTTCGACTTCAACGAGTCGAACCGCTACAACCAGATTAGCGACTACTATGCCGTTATCAACAACTGCAACTACTACCTGGCCCATGTCGACACAGCCATGGAGCGTCGTGGTCGCAACCTGTTCATGCGTGAGTATGCGGCAGTGAAGTCATATCGTGCATGGACCTATCTGCAGTTGGCTCAGGCCTATGGCGAGGTGCCCCTGATTCTCACGCCACTCATGACAGAGAAAGAGGCACGTGAGGCCATGAACCAACCGCGTGTTGGCATCAAGGCCATCTGCGACACGTTTATCGACGACCTCACACCATACGTAGGTGTCAACCTGCCCGAGTTCGGGTCGGTCAACGGCATGAGTTCCGACTATTTCTTCATCCCGATGCGCGCGCTCCTCGGCGACCTCTGTCTCTGGGCAGGACGCTATCAGGAAGCAGCCCGCTGGTACCACGACTACCTGACCGACCGCTACGAGCCCGTCAGGATGAGTGTCCAGCGCATCACCTGGCCGAACGCCACGCAGTTTGACAGGCCCAACGACCGCTACAATCCCACTGGCAGTGAGGTCATCACGTATATCCCCATGGAGTCGCGTGTCTTCGATGGCACCATCAGCGACCTGCGAAACTTGTTCAATTCTACCACAGAGAACAATTATTACTATGAGTTGACCTCTTCACCGGCCATGTCCAGGATTTCAAATGATCAGGTCTACTGTATTGAGAATGAAATGCCCGGTGCAACCACCAAGGATACCATCTATGTGCCACGTTCTGGTTTCAACCGCAAAGAATACGTAGGCGACCTGCGTTATTCGTCGAACTTCCAACTCAGCTCTTATGGTACGCAGAGTGAGTATTCCGAGTACAACTCGTATAACCAATACGTCTATAAGATTAATTCCTCACGAATCAATCTCTATCGTGCCACGATGATCTACCTGCGCTATGCCGAGGCTCTCAACCGTGCCGGTTATCCGCAGTCGGCATTTGCCATCCTGAAATATGGCATCTGCGACGAGGTTCTGGAGAACCGTGTCGACCCCATTGAGGTTAAGCAGGCAGGAGAACTGGTATCTTTCGATCGCAATGTCTTCAGACTTGAGGATGTCCTTGGCGTTCACTCTCTGGGTTCAGGCGACTCTCACGCCAATGCATTCTATATGCTGCCTCAACCTGAAAATGCCTTAGCAACGCGTCAGGACACCGTCAACTATCAGATTCCTTTGGTAGAGGACCTGATCATCAACGAAATGGCCTTGGAGGGCGCTTTCGAAGGCTACCGTTTCAACGACTTGATGCGTGTGGCCCTGCGCCGTAGTGATGCCAGCTATTTGGCTACTCCCGTCTCACGTCGCAACGGCGAGACCGATGATACGCTTTATCAGCTACTGATGGATTCCAAAAACTGGTATCTCCCCCTACCCTGAATAGGACTCATAGTGATTATTAAATGAAGAAAAAAGCATTGATTCTTGCCTGTTTGCTTACAGCAGGCGTCGCCTGGGCCGATAATCATTGGGTGGGCACATGGGGTACAGCTCCGCAATTGGTAGAGAATAATAACAATCCACCCTCACTGGGACTGGGTAACAACTCGCTACGCCAGATTGTACAGGTGTCAATCGGTGGTGAGAAGGTGCGTCTGAAACTGACAAATGAGTTCAGTACAGGTGCCACAGAAATCAAGGCAGTGGAACTGGCCTTGGCTAAGACGGCTGGCAGCAGTCCGGAGATCGAAGAGGCATCGACCGTCACTCTAACCTTCAACGGCAAGGCTGGCGTGACGATGGCTGCGAAAGGCAAGGCCGTGTCGGATCCTGTAGACTTCAAGATCGGCCCCCGGGAGAATGTAGCTATTACCATTCATTATGGCTCAGCCTCATCGACGAGTGTAAGTGGACATCCGGGGTCAAGGACGACATCGTATCTGAAATCAGGCAACACAACCAACTTCAGCGATGCCACAAAGACCGATCACTGGTATAACATTCTGGCTTTAGAAGTGGAAGTTCCAGAGGATGCCGGAGCTGTGGCTATTTTGGGAAACTCAATTACTGACGGACGCGGTTCGACGACTAATCAGCAGAACCGTTGGGCAGACGTGCTCTCACGACGACTGTTGGCCAACGAACCGACGAAGCAAGTGGGTGTCCTCAATATGGGTATCGGCGGCAACTGTGTGCTGGGAGGCGGTTTAGGACCTTCGGCATCGAGTCGCTACCAACGTGACCTGTTAGGTCAGGAGGGTGTGAAGTGGATCATTCTCTTCGAAGCAGTTAACGATCTAGGAGGTGCTCAGAACGGTGTACAGACGGCAAATCGCATCAAAGAAGTCTTTAAGCAGATTATCCGTGAGGCTCACCAGAAAGGCATCTATGTATTCGGTGCCACAATCACACCGTTTAAGGGCAACAATTATTATTCTGCTGACCATGAGAAAGGTCGCAGTGTACTGAACGAATGGATACGTACGACGAAGATGCTAGACGGTGTGATTGACTTCGACGAGGCTGTGCGTAATCCTGACGATCCCGAGGCCATGCAACAGGCATATCTGTTTGAAAATGATTGGTTACACTTGAATGCCAAAGGCTATGAGACTATGGGTGGGTGCATTGACCTAAACCTTTTCACCAAGACCGATCCTTTGGCTGACAACGACGAGGAAGAGCCCGGCTACGAAGATGCCGTATGGATTGAGGCAGAGGATATGCGCACGAAATCAGTAGGAACGGCCTTCAAACTAGTGGAGAATACGGCTGCCTCCGGGGGCAAGTATCTGGAGACGGTGACGCAAACCGCCAACCTGCCTGCCGACAGTGTCTATATGCTCACCACCAGTTTCATGGTTAAGGCAGACAACATATATCATGTCTATGCGCGCGTCATGTGTCCAACCTGGGATGATGACAGCTATTTCGTCAGTGTCGACGGGCCGTTGACCAGCAATTTCGTCAATGGTCTGCAGACAGCTTCCTGGGATTGGAAGGAGCTCATCAATGTGAAATTGCAGTCTGGGGTGCACAAGCTAACTATCGCCGGTCGTGAAGATGGTGCCTGTATCGACAAGATCTGCATCACCGCCAATGCCACTCCTCCCACAGGAATGGGTGGTACAGCAACGCCTACTGCTATCAGTTACTTTTCCTCAAACAGACATGCTGTCGCCTCAGTCGAAACATACTCTTTGAGCGGTATCCGCCGCTTGGCGTCACACGACTCTGGCCCATATATTGAAATACAAAGTGCTGAGGACTGGACTATTCTGTCACGCAAGGTTATTATGAAATAACCATTTCTTAACGAGTCTGACTGCTGATACCGGCAGTGGAGATTTTAATGCGGGTTGGTTTACCGTTGTTGTAGAAGGAAGCG
>JAEETD010000061.1 GCA_016290175.1 Prevotella sp.
AGTGTACATACAAGAAGGTGTCTGAGTACTGCTATACCGAACAGCAGCGTCAGGCCTTCATCGACAAGTATGTAGCTGGCGATGAGAATGCTACGGCTCTGCACACACAGCGCTACAAAGGTCTTGGCGAGATGAACCCAGAGCAGCTTTGGGAGACCACCATGAATCCTGAGAACCGTCTGCTGAAGCAGGTGACCATTGAGAATGCCGCCGAGGCTGACGAGATCTTCTCGATGCTGATGGGTGATGACGTTGAGCCGCGCCGACAGTTCATTGAGAAGAACGCGACTTACGCGAATATCGACGCTTAATATTAATCCCCGCCAGTCGGCGGGGATTATTGTTATTTGTATTCTTTTGCTTTTCTTTTGCCGCGAAGCACGGCAAGAGCGTTGAGAGCCAAGGCCTCCATCTCGTCCTCACCAGGAAAGCAGCGGATGGGCGCAAGAAAACCGATACGCTCACGCAGACGACTGACGATATATTCTGATCGTGCCAAGCCACCCGTCAGCAGGATGGCATCGATATTTCCACAAAGCACAGCACTCTCGGAAGCGATATTCTTCGCAACATGATAGATCATCGCATCAAGGATTAACTTCGCATGCTTGTCGCCATAGTCCTCGATACGACGAAGCACCTCACGCACATCGTTGGTACCAAGATGGGCATTCAGACCTGCCTTACCCGCAATACGCTTCAGAAGCTGTTTCTCATTGTACTTACCACTGAAACAGAGTCGAATCAAGTCGGAGGCTGGTAAGGAACCTGCACGCTCAGGCGAGAACGGCCCCTCACCGTCCAAGGCATTGTTGGCGTCGACCGCCCTACCCTTCTCATGAGCTGCTACAGAAATGCCGCCCCCCATGTGACATATAATCAGATTGAGGTCTTCATATTCCTTTCCAATCTCAGCCGCATAGCGACGGGCAATGGCGCGCTGGTTCAGGGCGTGCCAGATACAGATGCGGTTCATCAATGGGGAACCGGAAATACGGGCATAGTCATTGAGTTCGTCGACGACACCAGGGTCGGCAATAAACGAACGACAATGAGGAATAGAGGCTGCAATCTCATGAGCAATAAGACAGCCGAGGTTACATGCGTGGTTATGGAGGGCAATACCACTATGGGTGTCCTGAATCATCAGGTCGTTGATCTCATAGGTACCACCTTCGAGGGGCTTCACCAGTCCACCACGTCCGATGACGGCATCAAATGCCACAGGGATATCGGCCTGACGCAATTCGTCGAGCACCAGCTGACGACGGAAGTCCTGCTGCTCTATCACATCGTCGAAACGGGAGAGTTCCTCCGGGCTGTGGACAATCGTGCGGACGAGCACAGGTGTTTCATCCTCGAAGACGGCCATCTTCGTTGACGTAGAGCCAGGATTGATGACGAGGATCTTCATATAGCAGCCAACGCTAATGAATAGTACTTCGACTCAGGGCTATCAGCTCGTGAGGGCAGCACGCAACAGCACTGTGTGCCCTGCAGCACACCTGCTGTCTTGGCATAGCCGAAAAGCGTAATGGTTTTGTAGAAGACATTACCAGCCACAATATCGGGAAAGATAAGGGCATCGGCCTGACCATCGATGACGGAATGGATGCCCTTTTCGCGCAGACTCACAGAATCAAGCGATGTCTTCAGGTCGAGAGGACCATCGATGATGCAGCGTCCAAACTTGCCTGTTTGTGCCTCTGCGATAATCTCCAGATAGTCGACGGTATAGGGGAAGGTCTTGGCACTCACCTTCTCTGCACAATGGATGAGCGAAATGCGCGGTTCCTCGATGCCCAAGGCATGACAGACATAGTTCATGTAATGAATCTGCTGACGGCGCTGGCCCTCTGTAGGAACAGGTATCACAGCTGCATCAGTGAAGAAGAGCAGTTTCTCGTACTTGGGAATCTCTGCCATAGCCACATGGGTGAGCACATGACCAGGACGGATGATACCTTTCTCCTTATCTAATATCGCGCGCAGGAGCACATCGGTATTAATCAGCCCCTTCATCAGGATGTCGGCTTCGCCATTCTTACACAATGCCACTGCTCTGCGGGCACACTCTTCCTTGTCATCGCCATCCACATAAATGGGTTCGATGAATCCCATTTCCACACCTTTCTCTACGGCGTAACGGGTACTGGCATCGTTGGCACATACAACGGCTACACGCTTCTTATCTCCTCGCTGCTGGAGGAAGATAACCATATCGTTTAATGTCTTTATGGGTTGCATTACTTTATAATTTTTGGTTTTATGCTGCAAATATACAAAATAATTTGTATCTTTGCAAACGAATAACCAAAAAACAATAATTATGAGGCAATATCTGCTCATTTCTGCCCTTTTTTGCCTGACGGCAACGGCACAAACCACCCAAGCACCGATGGTGCTGCAGTATGACAAGCCAGCTACCTACTTTGAAGAATCGCTACCGATAGGTAATGGCAAACTCGGAGCCCTCGTCTATGGTGGCACTGACGACAACATCATCTACCTGAACGACATCACTTTCTGGACAGGCAAACCCGTGGACCGTAACCTCGATGCCGATGCCCATAAGTGGATACCAGACATCCGTAAGGCACTCTTCAATGAGGACTATGCGCTGGCTGATTCCCTGCAGTTGCACGTGCAGGGACCTAACTCGCAGCATTTCCAACCGCTCGGTACACTGCATATCAAGGACTTAGGCCTGGGAGAGGTCAGCAACTACCATCGCAGCCTCAACCTCGACAGTGCCATCATCCGAGACAGTTATGTGCGTGACGGTGCCACCATCACCAGGGAATACTTCGCCTCGAATCCTGATAAGCTTATCGCCATCCGACTGCGGGGTGAGATCAACTGTCGCATCGCTCTGACGGCGCAGGTGCCCCATAAAGTGAAGGCCATCCCTACCCAACTCACGATGACGGGTCACGCCACAGGCGATCCACAGGAGAGCATCCACTTCTGTACGATGCTCAACGTGAAGACCGATGGAGAGGTATCGGCTGCTGACTCCTCGCTGACCATCTCCAACGCCAAGGAGGCAATTATCTATATCGTCAACGAGACCAGCTTCAATGGTTTTGACAAGCACCCTGTCAACGAGGGAGCTCCTTATCTGGAAACTATCGCCAACGACATCTGGCACACACAGAACCTCAGCTTTGATGAGTTCTACGGAAGGCATCTCGCAGACTATAAGGCCATCTACGACCGCGTGAAAATCAGACTATCTAATCCTTCTAGCCTTTCTAGTCAATCTAGTCCGTCTAGTTCGGCCAGTATTATTAGCACCGACGCCCTGCTGAAAGCCTACACCGACGGCGGAGGCCAGAGCCGTTACCTCGAAGAACTCTATTTCCAGTTCGGACGTTATCTGCTCATTTCCTCTTCGAGGACTGAGAATGTGCCGGCTAATCTGCAGGGGCTCTGGACGCCTCACCTCTGGTCACCCTGGCGAGGCAACTACACCGTCAACATCAACCTCGAAGAGAATTACTGGCCAGCCTTTGTGGCCAATATGGCAGAGATGGCACAGCCCCTCGACGGCTTCGTAAAAGCACTTGCTGCCAATGGTCAATACACAGCCAAGAACTATTATGGCATCCAAGAGGGCTGGTGCTCGAGTCATAATTCTGATATCTGGGCGATGACCAATCCCGTAGGCGAGAAAAACGAGAAACCGGAGTGGGCGAACTGGAACTTAGGCGGTGCCTGGCTCGTTCATACCCTTTGGGAGCGCTATCAGTTCACGCAGGACAAAGAATACCTACGCACGGTGGCTTATCCGCTGATGAAGGGTGCAGCACAGTTCTGTCTGCGCTGGCTCATCGAGAATCCCAAAGCACCTGGCGAACTGATCACTGCCCCCAGTACCTCACCCGAGAACGAATACAAGACAGACAAAGGCTATCACGGCATGACCTGCTATGGTGGTACAGCCGATATGGCGATTATCCGTGAACTCTTCATCAATACCATTGCTGCAGGTAAGATCCTCGGCGAGAAAAACAAGGAAATGGAAAAAGCCCTTGCCCGTCTGCATCCTTATACCATCGGCCACATGGGCGATATCAACGAGTGGTACTACGACTGGGATGACTGGGATTTCCAACATCGTCACCAGAGTCACCTCATTGGACTCTATCCTGGCAATCATCTGACAGATGCCACACTACAGAAAGCAGCTGAGAAGTCGTTAGAGATCAAAGGCGACAAGACCACAGGCTGGAGCACAGGCTGGCGCATCAACCTTTGGGCTCGTCTGCACAAGCCGGAACAGGCTTATCATATCTATCAGAAACTGCTGACGTATGTATCGCCAGATAAGTACCGTGGTCCTGACCGTCGCCGGAGTGGAGGCACCTACCCCAACCTCTTCGATGCACACCCACCTTTCCAGATCGACGGTAACTTCGGTGGTACGGCTGGCGTCTGCGAGATGCTGATGCAGAGCGGTGAAGGTAAGATAGAGCTGTTGCCTGCACTACCTGAGCAATGGAAAGACGGAGCCGTTAGCGGTCTCTGTGCCCGCGGGGGCTTCGAAGTGTCATTTGAATGGAAAGGCGGTAAGGTGCGTAACTGCCAGATTAAGTCCAGATATAACAGCACCGTCACCTTATTATATAATGACCAGCAGAAGACCGTCAAGTTAAAGGCTGGCCAGACTCAGAACGTCAAAACATGGTAAAACTTAGTACTGGGGCCTGGCCCCGGCACTAAGTTTAGAGGTAATTCTGAGCCTTCAGTTCAGCGACGGTATCAAGCAACTCCTGATACCAGTCTTCACCAAAGCGACGGATGAGTGGGTCGCGGAGAAACTGATACAACGGCATATTCTCCTCAACACCTTTCGTGATGGCCATTTTACAGACATCCCAACGATTGTAGTTCAGGCCAACGAGGCCGCCACCCAATCGTTTCTCGCGGATGGGATAAAGCGCACAACTAACAGGCTTGCAGAATCGGGTCTTTCCTGCTCGGTAAGCCTTTTCTAAAGCACAAAGAGTGATACAGGGGGACGGTTCTTTTGTTACATCGCGCGATGTAACAAAAGAACCGTCCCCCTGTATCACTGCCTGAAAGGTGAAGACACAGTCTTTGCCTCCAACAATGCTTGTCACCAGATCACCCTCCTGATCCGTATAGGCCACTCCCTGTTTGTCGATGATAGCCTGTGCAGAGGCTGAGAGATCACTCCACACCTCATAGACACAATCCTCTATTTCCGCGATTTCATCGAGGGTTACGGGGGCACCTGCATCACCTTCAACACAGCACTGACCCTTGCAAGCGCTCAGGTCGCAGCAGAACTTCTCCGTAAGAATCTCTGACGAGAGCAGAACATCGCCAACTTGAATAATAGGAGGAAGCTTTTCCAATTAATAACTAAGAATTAAGAGTTATGATTACCATAGAATCGGAGTCTGGCCGTTCTGCTCCAGATAGGCATTGCAACGGGAGAACTGATGCTGACCGAACCAACCACCACGATTGGCACTGAGAGGCGAGGGATGAACGCTCTCAAGCACGAGGTTGCGACTCTTATCAATCATATAGGCCTTCGAACGGGCATAGCCGCCCCAAAGCATATAAACTATATGTTCGCGCTGTTTCGCCAAAGCCTGTATGGCGGCGTCCGTAAACTTCTGCCAGCCAAGCGTAGAATGACTATTTGCCTGATGGGCACGAACCGTCAGTGAGGCATTCAACAACAATACTCCCTGCTCTGCCCAGCGCGTCAGATTGCCTGACGTCGGGATGGGAGTACCAAGATCGGCCTGTATCTCCTTGAAAATATTCTGCAATGAAGGAGGAAACATCACGCCATCCTGCACAGAGAAGCTTAGTCCATGCGCCTGCCCTGGCTCGTGATAGGGATCCTGGCCGATAATCACCACCTTCACCTTGTCAAACGGACAAAGGTTGAAGGCATTGAATATCAGTTTGCCTGGAGGATAGCACGTTGTTTGCATATACTCCTGTCTAACAGCAGTGGTGAGCCCGAGAAAATACGGTTTCTCGAACTCACCACTCAAATGCTGCTTCCAGCTTTGTTCTATCTGAACATTCATTATTTATTATCTGAAATCAGATTCTCACCCGTCATGTCTGAAGGCTGCTCAAGACCCATGATGTGGAGGATAGAGGGAGCCACGTCAGCCAGACGACCGTCCTTCACAGTAGCCGAATTATTGTTCGTCACATAGATGAACGGCACAGGGTTGAGTGAGTGAGCTGTGTTAGGCGTACCATCGGGGTTGATTGCATTGTCGGCATTACCGTGGTCGGCAATAATGATAGCCTCGTAGTCGTTGGCCTTAGCAGCCTCGATCACCTCACGAACGCAATTATCCACAGCCCAAACGGCCTTGGCAATAGCATTGTAGATACCCGTATGACCCACCATATCACCATTGGCGAAGTTTACCACGATGAAGTCGTACTTAGCCTCGTTGATGGCAGCCACGAGCTTGTCCTTCACCTCGTAGGCACTCATCTCAGGCTTCAAGTCGTAGGTAGCCACCTTCGGAGAGGGCACCAGGATACGATCCTCACCCTCGTAGGGAGCCTCACGACCACCATTGAAGAAGAAGGTGACATGAGCGTACTTTTCTGTCTCAGCGGTATGCAGCTGCTTCTTACCCTGCTTGCTGAGATATTCGCCTAAGGTATCCTCAACATTCTCCTTCGGGAAGAGGATGTGCACACCCTTGAAGTTCGCATCGTATGGCGTCATGCAATAGTACTGCAGGCCAGGGATGGTCTTCATACCCTGCTCGGGCATATCCTCCTGTGTCAGGGCAATGGTCATCTCTTTGGCACGGTCGTTACGGAAGTTGATGAAGATGACGACATCTCCCTCTTCGATGCAACCATTAACAGAAGCATTGTGGATAGGCTTGATGAACTCATCGGTCACGCCCTCGTCGTATGACTCCTGCATAGACTGTACCATATCCGTAGCCTGCTTACCAACACCATTGACAATCAGGTCGTAACCCTCTTTCACACGCTCCCAGCGCTTATCGCGATCCATCGCATAGAAACGGCCAACGATACTTGCAATCGCAGCATCATTAGCAGCGCAGACATCACTCACCTGCTGGATAAAGCCCTTACCGCTCTTGGGATCGGTGTCGCGGCCGTCCATATAGCAATGTACAAACACCTGATTCTTCAGGCCATAAGCCTTACCGATCTCGATAAGTTTGAACAGATGGTCAAGGCTTGAGTGTACACCACCATCGCTGGTCAGACCCATCAGGTGCAGCTTCTTGTTGTTCTCCTTGGCATAGGTGTAAGCAGCCTTCACCTGAGGATTCTCCATGATAGAACCGTCCTTGCAAGCGCGGTTGATCTTCACAAGATCCTGATACACGATACGTCCTGCACCGATATTCAGGTGACCCACCTCAGAGTTACCCATCTGACCATCGGGCAGACCAACGTCCTCACCAGAGGCCTGGAGCTGAGAGTGAGCTGATGTAGCTGTTAACAGATCGAGGTAAGGTGTGGGGGTATTGAAAATCACGTCACCCTTACCATGCTTACCGATTCCCCATCCATCGAGAATCATCAATAATGCTTTCTTTGCCATAATCTTATTACTAACTTTAAACGTACTTTCTAATTTGCGGCTGCAAAGGTACTCATTTTCAATGAGACCACCAAATTTATGGTTCAAATTCTAAGCTCAACTGTCCATCTCCCAGCAGATTATAACTCTTGCGATGGTAGGGTGTGATGCCAAACTGCCTGATGGCCTCGCGATGTTTTTTCGTGGGATAGCCTTTGTTCGAGAGCCAGTCGTATTGGGGAAACTCCTCTGCGAGCTGATTCATATAGTCATCACGATAGGTCTTGGCCAGGATAGAGGCTGCAGCGATGGAGAGATACTTGCCATCGCCCTTCACAATGGTGGTATGGGGGATGTTGGCGGTGACACCGCCAACCATACATCGATAGGGCTTGAAGCGATTGCCATCGACGATAATCGCCTCTGGACGCACCTTCAACTGATCCAAGGCACGATGCATCGCAAGGATGGAGGCGTTGAGGATATTAATCTTGTCAATCTCCTCAGGTGTGACAACTCCCACAGCCCAGGCTATAGCATCACGCTCAATGATCTCACGCAACTGATAACGTTTCTTCTCCGTCAACTGCTTCGAATCGTTCAACAGCTCGTTCTGATAGTCCTCTGGCAATATTACAGCCGCTGCATACACACTGCCAGCCAGACAGCCGCGTCCTGCCTCATCACAACCAGCCTCAACCTTTCCCTCGTAATAATGACTTTTCAACATTGAAAATTGAACATTAAAACATCTGACTGACTCTGCGGATACCTGCCACGAGAACGTCAACCTCTTCTTTCGTATTATAAAGCGCAAACGAGGCTCTCACCGTGCCTGAGATACCCAGTCTGTCCATCAGCGGCTGAGCGCAATGATGGCCCGTCCTGACAGCGATGCCCAGACGATCGAGCAAAGTGCCCATATCCAAATGATGTATATCTCCCACGTTGAAGCTCACCACAGCATCTTTTTTAGTGCCGGGGCCTGACCCCAGCACTAAGTCTGGCCCGTAGATCTTCATGCCCTCAATGGTCATCAGTTGCTCCATACAATAGCGGGTGAGTTCCTCCTCATGCTGCTGGATGGCCTCAAAACCAAGAACTGAGATATAGTCGATTGCCTTAGCAAGACCGTGTGTAGCGACATAATCCGGCGTGCCAGCCTCGAACTTAAACGGCAGGCGCTCAAAGGTGGTCTTCTCCCATGTCACCTTGTCGATCATCTCACCACCACCCTGATAGGGAGGCAGTTTCTCCAACCATTCCTCTTTGCCATAAAGCACACCAATACCCGTAGGTCCGTACATCTTATGACCACTAAAAGCGAAGAAATCGCAATCCATCGCCTGCACGTCGACCTTGAAATGAGGCGCACTCTGGGCACCATCCACCAAGACAGGAATGCCATGCGCATGAGCGAGCTTAATAATATCCTCCACAGGATTCACTGTGCCTAAGACATTGCTGACATGTGCCACACTGATGATCTTTGTCCGCTCAGAAATAAGTGACTCCAGCTGATCAATAAGCAATGTTCCTTCATCGTTAATAGCCAAGTGTTTCACCACAATCCCCCGTTTCATCGCCTGCAACTGCCAACTGACGATGTTCGAGTGATGCTCCATCTCTGTGACAATCACCTCGTCGCCTTTCTTCATCTGACTTTCGCAGAACGACGAAGCCACGAGATTAATCGCCTCTGTCGTACCTCGTGTAAACACAATCTCCTCGATCTTCGAGGCATTGATAAACTCGCGCACCTTCTCTCGTGCCGCTTCATGCAGATCCGTCGCCTGCTGGCTCAGATAGTGCACCCCACGATGCACATTGGCATTCACGTTGAGATACTCATCCCTCATCGCATCCAGCACACACAGCGGCTTCTGCGTCGTTGCAGCATTATCGAGATATACCAGCGGTTTTTGATACACCTCTCGTGACAGAATGGGAAAATCCTCCCTTATCTTAGCAATATCGTACATCCTATTTCGTAATTTGCTGCAAAATTACTACTTTTCTGCGAGATTAAAGAGAATTATTTGTAATTTTGCAGCCCAAAACAAACAATAATGAAAAATAGCAAAGCTCTTATAGCCCATCTCTCGATGTTTGGCGCCTGTGCCTTCTGGGGTCTGATGGCACCTTTAGGCAAGGATGCGATGACCAATGGACTGGATGGCCTGACGATGGTGTCGTTCCGTGTATTGGGAGGTTGTATCCTCTTCTGGCTGACATCGCTCTTCGTGAAGAAAGAGCAGGTACCGATGAAAGACAAACTGAGGTATATTGGCGCTGCCATCTTCGGACTGGTCACCAATCAGTGCTGCTATACCATCGGTCTGAGCATCACCTCGCCCATCAATGCATCGATTGTCACCACCTCGATGCCCATCTTCGCCATGATTCTCGCGGCCCTGATTCTAAAAGAGCCGATTACAGGTAAGAAAGCCTTAGGTGTGCTGATGGGTTGCAGCGGTGCACTGATCCTGATACTCACCTCTGCTGCTGCTACTTCCGACAAGGTGGGTGACATCCGAGGCGACTTGCTCTGTCTGGGAGCGCAGTTCTCATTCGCACTCTACCTGTCGCTGTTCAATCCGTTGATAAGACGCTATTCGGTCTTCACAACCAACAAGTGGATGTTCTTCTGGGCCACACTCTTGGTCATCCCATTCACCTTCGGTCATGTGCAAGAGGTGGTCAGCAAGCCGATACCAGCTTCAACGTGGTGGGAGGCTGTATATGTGGTAGTCTGCGGCACCTATCTGGGCTATATCCTGACGATGATCGGACAGAAGACACTGCGCCCAACGGTGGTGTCAGTCTATAACTATGTCCAGCCCATCGTCTCTGTCATCGTCTCTGTCTTGACAGGTCTCGGTATCCTGAAGCCCTCCCATGCCCTCGCTGTCATCCTGGTATTCACTGGTGTCTGGCTTGTCACCAAGTCACGCAGCCGCCAAGACATGGAGCAAGCCAATCAAAACAAAGAATAGGGAGCGACATGGCTGCCGCTCCCTAGACTGTCATCACTTCATGTAGAATGTAAACTCGAAGTCAATGCTATTCACATTACCTTTGAGTATCAGTTTACAACTCTCAGGCGTCTTTGTGAACTCTACCGAGGCATTACCCGTAAACAGCGAGATGGCGTTCAGCTTGTCGTTCCAGTTGTAAACCAGATCGCCCTTGTCCATGTTTGTCCAACGCCATACAGCAACATCGTCCTTGCGGTTCTGGTAGTTGATGGCAAACAAGCCTTTAGAATCGAAATAGATGCCCTCAATGATCGTGTTGGCATCAAACTGATCCTTGAGCTTTCCGAAACTATCCTCATACCACGCCTTGACCTCTGCCAGATCAACGGGGCCTTTGAACTCCCTGCCAAGTGTCTTCCCTTGGAAAACGGCACTGACAATGACGCGATCGATTTTCCACGGACGACTGCATAGGTTATCGGTGAAAACGCCTGCAGTCACGGCGCCCGAGCTGTCAATGGTTCCTGTAGTCTTGATAGACGTACCGTTCTTCCACGTGATGGTAACCTCTACGTTCTGTCCTGACTGCTCGAAAGAGATGGTCATCCCATTATCGAACACATATTTGCCATCGCTATATGTAAACTTGCCAAACTCATAGAGGAGATCACCCAGGCCGGCACGTGTGGCACGAGCCGACTGTGTACCGTCTGCACGGGTAATCATATAGGCACCGCTTTCCATCATGCGCAACTGCTTGATACCCTCGGCGTTGTCCTGAGTAATATTCAGGATTCTCGCCACATCCTTATAGGGAGGCGCCGTGAGCGTCACAACACCACTTTCCTCTTTACCCCCACCACTGTCGTCGTCATCTTTCTTGTCGCATGCAGTAATAACGAACAAAGCTGTGGCCACTATGGCCATTATCATCCATATCTTCTTCATAATCTTCAATGTTCAATGTTCAATCAAAAAATACGATAAGTGAGACGGAGCGTGAGCACAGGCCATACGGGGAACTTAGAGATCACATCGTAATACTTGTTGCTTTCGTCGCCCAGATCCTCTTTCTTCACTTCCAGGTCCATGCCCGTCTGCTTCTCATACACTTTGGGCTTACCCCAGAACTGCACGCCGAAGTCACCACTCACACCAAAGCGCCTGCGAGGAACACTACGTCCGAAGCCGATGCCCACATAAGGACGGAATTTATTGACCTTGATGGAGCCGTGGGCATAACCGTCACTGTCGAAGCCCACGATGTGGTCGCCGATCACGATACCCTCGCCTGGATCGAAGTCCTTTACGGGGATGGTGTTCTCCAGCTTCACGACCTCATCGGTGCCGAGGTAGAATCCTGTTGTAACGTGGAAGGTGTAGGCAGGGAAGGGATACACGTCAAGCAGCAGGTGGCCTGTGCCCATGTAGTTAGTACCCTCGGCCTTTGTCTTGCCTCTTTTGGGTTTACCCTTGGCACGGTAATCCACATTCTCTGAATACTTAAATCCAGAGAAGAAGTTGTATCCTGCACGCACCTGCAGATAGTCAGTCACTGGGGCTGCGAGGTCTAAACCAACGCCCGTGGTTCCCAGAGTCAGGCCCACCGACATGTGGTCGAAAATGCCAAACTCGTCTACTCTGCTCTGCGCCTGCACGGGCTGTGCAAACAGGGTCATGACAAAGGCTGCAAAGATTGCCAAACTTAATTTTTTAGGTCTTTTCATACGCTTTAATTGTATTAAGTGAAACATAAAATAACTTTCTGGGTACAAATTACCTTGTAGTGTGTCTTGAGAAAGCAGGCTGATCGGATGGAACGTTCGTTGAATTGTTAACACTTCCACCGTCAGAGCCGGTTAGTGCCTTCTGACGAACCGTCAATACTGCCGTGTCCTTCGCAGCAATAAAGGTAAACTCCTGCTGACGAGAATATTTATGGTGCAAATATAAGAAAAAAAACGAAACATCAACTCACAATTCAACACTTTCGACTCACAAAACGCGTTTTGTTAGTCATTTTCCTTCAAAAAATGGGCACGGAGGTTCCTAGAACTTCCGTGCCTTCTATATATTATTGATTCATAAAATATATTGCAATCCGTTTGATGGCCACATTTACTTGGTGATGACCTTACGAGTCTGTCCGTTGCTTGTACGCTGGATAGTCAGACCTCGATGGTTGCTATTGGTGCGCTGGCCATTGATGGAATAGCTATCAGTAGTAACAGACACCTTGTTCTCTAAACTATTGAGACTTGTCTCGATGTTGAAGAATTCCTTCCAAGTATCTGCGGCCTTGTAGGCATCCACACAGCCTTCAGGCACGTAGAGATTACACTGTTTGGTGTCAAGATAGCGGAACACTTTCTGGCCACAGGTAGGCGGTACGACGGCCATACAGGTGATGCTCTTCAGTGCAGTGCAACTATAGAAGGCATTGTCAGCAATGCTCTTGAGCGTGGCAGGAAGTATGAGTGTGGTCAAAGCTGCATTCCCATCAAATGCGTCTTTACCAATGGTTTCCACCGACCATTTACTTAAATCCCAATATGTTATGAGTTTGCAGGAGACGAAAGCTTCGTCATCGATAGATATTATTTTATTATAGCCTAAACAAGAAATCAATTGCTCACAATTCTTAAAGGCTCTTTTGCCAATACGAGTGATGTTTCGTCCGAGATTGGCTTTTTCCAATCCTGTACACTGTGAGAACCATCCATCAGGCACCTCCGTACAAGCATCGCCAAATGTTACCCGCTTTAATCCTCGATGTGAATAGAACAAATCTCCGTCACCAGAAGTAAGCTTTATATTCCTACCGATATATACCTCCTCCAGAGATTCTACTTTTTTATATGAAAACATACTTTCGCTACCTTTACCACCCATATTCAGTATATTATCACCGTCAGCAAAGGTGAGCTTCTTCAGACCGGAATAAACAAAGGCACTATTGCCAATCTCAGTAACACTGGCAGGGATGGTCAGTTCCGTCAGCGAACTTGTACCGTAAAAGGCATCCTCGCCAATGGTGGTAAGCTTAGGTGACAATGTTATTTTACTGAGCTTTTCGCATTGTGTAAAAGCCTCATTTCCTATTTCTTCAAGCCCATCGGCTGTAAAGTCTGCCAGGGCTTTGCAA
Source organism: Prevotella sp. (assembly GCA_016290175.1). Taxonomy (GTDB): domain Bacteria; phylum Bacteroidota; class Bacteroidia; order Bacteroidales; family Bacteroidaceae; genus Prevotella. The sequence goes on from JAEETD010000061.1 coordinate 13,706, forward strand.
TTTTTGAAGCATCGAGATCCGATGCGCTTCAGCTTGTCGGTAGCTGTGAACTGTTGAAGTAGAGTGCACCCAGAGAACCAACCATCAGTAATCTCAGTGACTGCGCTTCCAATGGTCACTTTTTTGATGTTGCAGCTATAGAACAGGTCCTTGTCTCCGCTGGTAATCTCGATGGGTCTACCTATATAGATCTCTTCGAGACCTGATACCTTCTGAAAAGAGAACATGCTCTCGTTACCTGTGCCACCCTTACCCATCTTCAGTGGCTTTTCGCTATCAGCAATGGTAAGCTTCTTCACGCCAGAGTATTTGAAAGCACCATCGCCGATGCTCTCTATCGTGGCGGGGATGGTAAGCTCCGTCAGACCAGAAAGCCCATAAAAAGCTTCTTCACCAATGCTCTTGATAGTAGAAGGGAAGGTGATAGAAGTCAGGTCCACACAGCGGTCGAACGCTGCTTTCAAGATACCCACAACAGTATAACCTCCTACCTTCTCAGGAATGACCAGACTACCAGAGTAGTTGTTGTTTTCCCAGATGATCTCATCCTCATAGCCGTAGTGGGCACCACGCGACACATAGGCTGCACCATCGATATACTGATAATAAATACCATCTACTAAATGGAGGAAATCACACATGCCTTCCTTGGCATAGCCCGTTGCTGCCACAAGAGCAAACACAAATAAAATTAGAGTTTTCTTCATAATGATAATAGTATAATTCCCTTATTTAAACAAAATAATTATCTGCATGTAATTCTCAGGATCGTTAATCAGAGTGAAGTTATGGGTATCAACATGGTCGAGTACGTCTTGTTGGGCTTCTCTATCCCATTTATACTCATAGTCTTTTCTTGTAAGCTCATAATTCGAAAATTTCAAGCCTCCAGCCTGAGTAATGCGCCAAGTCTTGCCATAATTTCCTCCGAGGTAGGCAAGTAGCTCGGAGTCACTTCGATAAAGTGTTCCTGGCTGCATGGGAATATCTGAGGATACGTTTAATTTCGTGAACTCCTCATACTTAAGTTTTTTACCTGAATGGTACGTAAATGTAGCGTCGACAAAAAGATTCATGATCTTTGCCTTTTCGGTCATGATGCTATCAGGTTCATCAATATCAAATGAAATCACTTTTTCTGTCCCGACATGGAGATCCTCATTTTCATCCTCATACAACCGTAAACAGTCAACGTGCAACTTCCTCCCGTCTACAGTCATCTTAATGGCACCAGGAGCCACCATTGCCGATGTGACAAGAGGAGTCCAGCTGCACTTTTCTCCTTCACTGTAAGTAGGTGATGAACAGTAAACCCTGCCATTTGCTATAACAGCCGTAATTGCGGGAGGTCCGATGTTAATATAGTTATCAACGTTCTTGCGAGACCCATTGACCACATAGCCGGCCTTGAGGTTTTTCAGATGAATGACTTTGACGACCTCGTTCTTTGGCGACACTACTTCAAGGATGCCCTTTTGATTGTAATAGGCCAAGAAGCCTACACGGTTGCCTATCTCGCCCCACCCGGTCTCATCGAGGACGGTCTCCCATTGCATGCCGTCGAACTCTGGATTGGGGTGGTCCTTGAATCTCACGGTATAGCCTGCATAGGCCGACTTATCCGCCTTCGTCACCATCAGGCTGCTATCCACGAGAATCAGACTGAATCCGCGGTTCAGCTCAAAGGCATAGTCTTCGAGTTTGGCTCTCATTTTGGGGTACAACTCCTGAGCGAGTTCCGCCTTGAGTCGTTCAACGGCCCGAGATACATCGCCATCGTAAAGTTCCCTTTTCTTATTATTCGCCAGTTCCTGACACAGGGCATCGTTCAAACCACCCGTGTAGGTCCATATCGCGCCTGTTGCATTATAGAAATACTCTGCGCAAAAATCGTCATGCCAAGGTTTGTTACACCACTCCGTCACTTGTTTATCGATCAAATCATGAATCTCGTTTCTGGTATATTCGCCGAACACGCTGAAATACGGCTTGAATTCAGTTGCCCACTCACCATTATGTTTCGAATTTGCATCCATCCAGGCGTTGTAAGTCTTAACATACATATCCCTGCGACCTGAATGAGCGGTTGTGGCGAATTTATTAATAGAATAATCCATGATGGCCACACTGGCCAGACAGGCATACATGGTATACGACGAACAGGCTGAGGCAAGTTTTGAGACACACTGGTTGAGAGTGAACTTCATCGTGTTGCCTGCCAGTTGGGCTTGATTGCCATGATAATCATTTCTTGCAATCTGATAGGCACTCAACGCAACGCCTGCATATCCCAGGACCTCGGCGAATCCGTCGAGCATAGTGCTCTCGAATCCAAGAGCCTTGATAGCGTTATAGCCAAAATCGAGACCGAGCTGAGAAACATCAGAGTATTGGCCAGAGAAAGCCTCAAGGGCAGCCGCATCAGGGTTATCGCTGAAGGTGAATTCCCTCAGGAGTTGTGCTGACTTTGCCAAACCCATGCGAGGATTGGCAATATAATTGATAAGCTGGTCTTGCTTCAGAAGTTGTAGTTTGGCTAGTGTCGTCTTCTGCTTTGTAACATGGAATATGCCGAATTCTGAGAAATGCTTTGTGGAAATGACCACCTCGCCGGTTTCTTCATCATAATAGTTGACGATACCGTCCCACTTATTGAGTTCCGGGTTGAAATAGGAACCAAAGACCATATCGCCCTCCTCTGCTTTCATGGGCAGACGAATCTCGGCGACGCCATCAAAGTTGGCTGGTTTGTCGAGCGTGAAATCATAGACGATCATCTCGTCAATTCCTGACTCGATAATGCTGGGGGCATTGTCGACTTTCTTCACTGTGAGTTGTGTATCGTCGAGGATGCTGCCAGCGAAGAATTTCACTGAGTAGTCTGGCGTGACGATGGCGTTGTGATTCACGTCGAGCTTGAATGTACCTTCCTCCTCACTCTGACTGCCCTTGTACTCGGTCCACGACAATGAGGCCAGGTCTTTGTTATTATATGCTATCGTCTCCTTATTACTTAAGGTGATGGTAGTCATCGTGTCCTTGCATACTACATCCTGAAGGTCGTTCACCAGATAGCTGGTTATCAGGCCGCCTTTGACCTCCACGTCCATCTGGTATTTCTGAGCATGAGCAGCCAACTGGAGGCCCATGACCGATGCAAGTAATAATATTCTAGTCTTCATATCTGTTCCTCCTTAATTATCTAGTCCTTACCTTGAATGATAACTCATCTGTCTTCACAATATAGACAGTTCCAGCTTCGCTTCCAGGAAGAGCAATGATGGCATTGCCGTTAGCCAAAGCCTTCGTTGAAGCAATCTGCTTGCCATCTATGGTGTACACACTGACAGCCTCACCTTCTGCGAGCCCGCAGATCTCCATACCGTGACTCCCGGTCATCCTGACGGTCACGTTATTATCAACAGGAACAGCCTTTATACCAGAAGGATCAACATTGACAAAAGTAACGCTTTCGAATGTCCCCTGACTCAGAATGATTTCGTCTTGTCCGAAACGACCTTTCACGTCCTTACCAGTAATTACGACTTCCTGACCCGTAACCTCACCATTACTATAGACGTTCTGATAGGTCAGCTTTGGCTCAGAAGTGAAAAGGAAATCATAAACAATGGCTTTGCCTGCATTATCCTTCTGGTTTGTGGTAACCCGGATGCCATTGACCTCTGCCGCCAGCACTAATGAGGGTAATGCCAGCACAGTAAATAATAATATTAGTACTTTTTTCATACGCTTTTTGTTGATAATATATTTATAGTCTACCTGCGTCAAGGACAGGTAATCTTATTCTACTACACGATCATAATATCTCGACCGACCTGTCGCCCACATCATGAAGTGTGGATAGACAACAAAGTAGGTTTCCCTGCTTCCTGAAGAATAACCAGCAGTTGCTGTGGTTGGGCCATATTTATAGCTTTGTTTCAAATAGACTCTGAGGCAATTCTGATCGTCAATTTCAACCTTGGTAATCTCATATGTGCCTTCCTCCCATCCTTCAAACTTATAGTCTCTATTGATGCCAACTTCGTGCTGGTCTTCCCTGTAGGAGCCGTCGGCATTGAATACCACATCATAATTGCTTTCTGTATACGGCTGGCCTGTTAAGGCGTTGGTACCGATGATATGGTGGTGCCATTTGCCTAGGATATGGTTCTTCAAATTAGCAGTGCTGAAAGGTCCTGCCTTCTGCTTGATGACAACGGGCACACAGAAGCGCTTTTCATTGGGCACGTCTTTGTTGACGGCAAACAAGAACTTGATGGTATCTTGCCGTGCCTTGTTGGTTTCATTGGGCGGTATAAAGATATAGAACTGTCCCCAATCAGACCCTTTATACCTGTTTGTTTCCAGATAATCCTGAGAGAACATTCCTTTAATC
>JAEETD010000130.1 GCA_016290175.1 Prevotella sp.
AATACCATTTCTATGGCTACAAGATCCATACCTCAGCCTATGGTGCAGAACTGAATGCCCGTTCGGCTGCTGAGGGTATCTATTATTCACCCAATCCACAACTCAAACCCCTTCAGGCCCTGATGACAGGCGTCGAACTGCCTGCCTATGGACAGGGTAGGGAGTCTGGTAAACCCATGGTCTTCATTACTGGCGACTCGACGGTGAAGAACTTCGATCAGGATGATGACGGCATGTGGGGTTGGGGCTCACAGGCAGGTATCATCTTCGATCCCGCCAAGATCACATGGGAGAATGTCGCTATGGCAGGCCGCTCCACGCGTCGATACATCAATGAAGGTCGTTGGGAACGTGTCTATAATGCGCTCCAGCCAGGAGACTTCGTCCTGATCCAGTTCGGCCATAACGATATTTGTTCCATCACCGATGCCAAGGAACGTGGCGCTATTGCCAGTGCGGCTGACACCTGTCATGTCTATCAGATGGAGAAGGACGGGCGTTTCGAACTGGTCTATAGCTTCGGCTGGTATCTCCGCAAGATGATTGACGATACTTATGAGAAAGGAGCAACACCTATCCTCCTGTCATTGACCCCTCGTAATGAGTGGCCAGGCAACAAGATTGAACGCCGTGACGACTCCTACGGCAAGTGGTATCGTGAGGTCGTGGCCCAGACGGGTGTCGCCTTTGCCGATGTGCATCAGGTCTCTGCCGATTTCCTCGAGAAGAAATGCCAGTCATCCAGTGAGGAGAAGAGCAAGGCGCGTGCTGCCAAGTATTTCAACCACGACCATACACACACCTCCAAACTCGGTGCTCAGATGAATGCACGTAGTGTCGCTACTGCCCTTCGTGCCATTCACTCTCCTCTGGCCGAATACCTGAAAAAGAAATAGACGATGATTGACAGAGCGACGATAGATAAGATCATGGATGCCACGAACATCGTGGACGTGGTAGGGGAGTTCGTGACTCTCCGCAAGGCCGGCGTGAACTATAAGGGACTGTGTCCGTTCCACGACGACAAGACCCCTTCGTTTATGGTGTCGCCGTCGAAGCAGATCTGTAAGTGCTTTGCCTGTGGGGAAGGTGGTACGGCTATCAACTTCCTGATGAAGCACGAGCAGATTACATACCCCGAAGCATTGCGCTGGCTGGCAAAGAAGTATAATATCGAGATCGAGGAGCGCGAGCTGACTGACGAGGAGAAGAAGGAGCAGAGTGACCGTGAGTCGATGTTGATCGTCAACGAATGGGCGATGGGCTATTTCCACGATATACTGAAAAGCGACCCCGACGGAATCGCCATCGGCAAACAGTATTTCCGAAGTCGAGGCATCCGGGACGATATCATCGAGAAGTTTAACCTGGGCTATGCTGTACCGAAGCGCGATGCGCTGGTTGCAGCAGGAAAGAAGGCAGGCTATCAGGATGAATTCCTATTGAAGACAGGACTTTGTATCCAAGGTGATAAAGGTCTGCACGACCGTTATGCGGGGCGTGTGATCTTCCCTTGGCTGAACGTCAGCGGTCGGGTGGTGGCCTTCGGAGGCCGACTGCTCGACTCAAGGACCAAGGGCGTTCAGCAGAAATACGTGAACTCGCCCGACTCGGAGATCTACCACAAGGAACGTGAACTCTATGGTCTCTATCAGGCCAAGAAAGCCATCGCCAAGGAGGACCGTGTATATATGGTGGAGGGTTATACCGATGTCATCGCCATGCACCAGAGTGGTTTGGAGAACGTGGTGGCCAATTCTGGAACGGCCTTGTCGATCCATCAGATTAAGCTTCTGCGCCGATTTACACAGAATATCACCCTGCTCTATGATGGCGACGAGGCAGGTATTCATGCTGCCATGCGAGGTACCGACATGTTACTTGGCGAGGGCATGAATGTCAAGGTGCTGTTGTTGCCCGATGGCGATGACCCCGACTCGTTTGCACGTAAGCATTCGGCTACGGAACTGAAGGACTATATAGAGAAGAACGCGACAGACTTTATTACCTTCAAGACTAGACTGACGGTGGAGAATGTGAGCGATCCCGTGAAACGCTCTGAGGCTATCGGCGGTATCGTGAAGAGCATATCTGTCATTCCTGACCAGATCCTACGTTCGACCTATCTGAGTGAGTTGTCACAGCGGTTGGGTATCAAGGAACAGACGCTGCTGAACTCGATGAACGGCATGATAGCGAAGGACAAGGAGGAGAAGGAAAAAGAAGCCGGTCGGCAGGGGGCTCAGGAACCTCAAGACCAGAATCAGCAGACTCCTGCCCAACCGCAGTTCGTGGGTCTGCACAGTATTGACGATCAGACGAAGGAGGTGGAGCGTCTGCTGATACAGGCAGTTATCCGTCATGGTGAGGTGGTGATCTATAAGGACGTTGAGACTGAGGACGGTGGCAAGACCAATCTGACAGTGGCTCAGTACATCGCCTATGATCTGGGGGCTGACGGACTGGAGTTTCATGATCCCCGTTACGGACAGATATTGTTGGAGGCTGCCCAGCATAGTGGTGAGGAGGACTTCAAGGCAGAGACCTATTTTATGCATCACCCGGACTACACGATAAGTGAGCTGGCGACTCAGTTGGCCATTGACCGTCATCAGTTAGGTAAGGGCTTCCAGCCAAAGGAACGTGAGAACGGCCTGTTGCAGCATGTGCTGCATCTGGTGCTCGACTTCCGCTATTACTATCTGGGTAATCGTGAGAAGGAACTGCTGGCCCAGTTGAAGGCGAGCAAGGACAACTATATTGAGACGATGAAGGAGTACATGCGCATCAAGGGTCTGTACGACGCCGTATCGAAGAAACTGGGTAGAGACGTGAAAGTGTAGTTATAGGAAATGAGTTGGCTGAATATCATATTCGTAATCTATCAGATAGTGGTCATCCTGGCGGTGATCCACGTGATACTCGACAACCGTCAGCCAGCTAAGACGATGGCCTGGGCACTCGTGATCTACTTTGTGCCAGTGGTGGGTATCGTGTTCTATCTCTTCTTTGGTATCAACACCCGCAAGGAGCGTTACGTGAGCGAGAGGAGCATGAACCAACTGGCGAAGCGCTCGATGCTGGAGTTTGCCGAGCAGCAGAACCTGAGACTCCCCGAGCAGCATAAGCCCTTGATAGACCTCTTTATCAGTCAGAACCTGTCGCTGCCGTTTAAGGACAACCTGGTGGATATCCATACTGACGGCTATAGCTTCTTCACGGCACTGCTGGCTGACATCATGAAGGCCAAGAGTCATATCCATATCGACATGTACATCTTTGCCGAGGATGCGCTGGGTAGTCTGATGGCTGATGCCCTGATCGATAAGTCGCGAGAGGGTGTGGAGGTGAAACTGATCTACGACGATGTGGGCTGCTGGAACGTGAGTCGGCACTTCTTTGAGCGTATGCGCGAGGAGGGGATTGAGGTGATGCCGTTCATGCCTGTACACTTCCCTTCATTTACAAGTAAGGTGAACTACAGGAATCACCGCAAGATTATTGTCGTTGATGGCCGCGTGGGCTATATCGGTGGTATGAACATCGCCTTGCGCTATGTGAAAGGAACGGGTTCGATGCCTTGGCGCGACACGATGCTGCGCGTGGAGGGTGGGGGCGTGATGGCTCTGCAGCGTGCCTTCCTCGAGGACTGGTATTTCGTGGATCGTACACTGCTCTCTG
>JAEETD010000062.1 GCA_016290175.1 Prevotella sp.
GGCTCCATACGTTGTCTGAATGCTTTTGGGCAGATTATTTGTTGCAATAGGAATCTGCAACAATGGAATCATACACGATACCGCAACAGACAGTATGAGGAAACGACGCCTTATAAGGTAGGACGTCACACGATCTATCATCAACTGGTAAACTATCAGAAAAAGACCGCTGCAAATCAGGCTTTCTATGATATACAGAACAGGTGACTTCATTTGCTTTCTTCTTTTATAGTCTTGATAATCTCTTCCAGTTCGCTGATGCTGACAGACTTGGTGTCATTGAAGAAACTGAGCATCTGATGAATGGAACCACCAAAGAAGTTATGTATCACATTGTCCATGAACCCCTTCGTGTATTCCTTCTTCCGCACCAACGGAAAATACTGGTAGGTCGTTCCAAAAGCTTTATGACTTACAAAGCCTTTTTTCTCCAGCACCCGCACCACCGTGGAAACCGTATTGTAGGCTGGCTTTGGTTCGGGCATCTCGTCAAGAACCTCGCGGACGAGTGCCTTTTTCTTCTCCCAGAGAATCTGCATCACCTCCAATTCGGCATGCGTCAACTCTCTCATTTCTTTCTTTGCCATAATATTCTTGTAGTGGGATTTGTCAACTACGGCGCAAAGATACTAACTATATTTGTAGTTTACAAATTATCAATATAGTTTTTATATTAGTTTAACTAAACGATAAAATTCTATCCGTGTAACACCATGCCCTGTAATTCATAATAGCCATTTTTCAATGCTGATAGATCGGGGGACTCTGATCTGTTACTACTCTTTGAATAATCCCGTAACTGATGCCCGTTATTCGGGCCAGTTGACTGAATCCTGCTCCCTGATTGAGTATATGTTTATCGCTCTCGCCGTGCTGATGGCAGCGTGTGAGAAGCCTATCCTCGACGAAGAGGATGCAGTCACGAGAAAAGAGGCGAATGTCATCCTACACATGACGCAGTATGAGCAGGAGGCGTTTGGCAATAGTGGAAATCGTGCGGCTACCCGTGCCACCACTGACATCACGGAACTATGCTCGCGTCTGAACATTGCCATCTTCGATGATGGGGGCACGAAGGTCAAGACCGTGGCGCAGAAAGAGGGCGACGCGTCGTTTGGCACTGTTGCCCTGACGCTTGCTGCCGGAACGTACCAGTTTGTGGTCATTGCCCACAACGGCGAAGGTTCGGCCACGATTACCTCGACGGAAAAGGTGACATTCCCCAACAACAAAGTGACCGACACCTTCTATTACTATGGTGACCTGGTTGTGACCTCCGAGGTGCAGTCCTACGACCTCACGCTGACCCGTGCCGTCGCTATGTTCCGCATGGTGTTGACCGACGAGGAAATCCCGTCCTCCGTAGCAAAATTCAAGTTCTACTACACGGGCGGTTCTTCCACGTTCTCGCCATCGGCAGGCTATGGCTGCGTCAATTCAAAACAGACGGAAATCCGCACGGTTGCTGACGGTGTGACCACTTTCGACATCTTCACCCTGCCTCATACCGAGGAAGATGTATTGACGAAGCTCACCGTCACTGCCCTCGATGCCAACGACAACACCGTGAAGGAGCGCGTCTTCGAGAACATTCCTGTCACCCGCAACCAGATTACCCGCTACACAGGCAGTTTTTCGGTAGCGGCGGCAGCGGCCAGACCTCCGACGGCACCTTCCGCCTCACCGCCGATCCAGATTGGGACAGCGTAAACGGCTATACGTTCTAACGCATCCTAATCCTCTATCAACTTCGAGAGCCGAGGCCCACCGCCCCGGCTCTCGTTGCTAAAAAATGTTCTGTTGGAAATACTGTGATATACTATGTGGGGAACGCGGGAACAAGAGCCTAAATGACTGCATTACAATGATTTGTCATGTTCCCACCTTGGGAACGAGCAATAAATAAAGTAAGCATCATCCCTTTCTTATGTACCTTGTCGTTCCATTCTGTTCCCAGACTGGGAACAAGATAACTCGCTGACAGTAAGGTTGGTAACATTGTTCCCTATTGTTCCCCACTATATATCCAATGATGTCTGCACTGCATCGCTTTCATCTTCCACAGGCATTCGTTCAAGATCAATGTCATACATCTCCTTGACCTTTTCGTAGTCGAAGCAGTAGGCCCATTCCGAGAACTCCTTTTGCTTGAATGTCTTGTCACCATTAGGCTTGCTCAGATCGGGTACCGGATAGCCATTCTTGTCGAACTCTTTGAACCTGTACTTCTTGTCGCCCAGGTAATAGCTGGTGTTCTTCATATAGAACTCCAAGGACTCCTTCGGGATGAAGTTGTAACCAATCTTGCGGCATGTCTCTTGATACCGCTCTATCATACCGGCCTTACGGATAAGTAGAATAGAGTGCGGCTCGTCCCATGCATACTCCTTGCCATTCCGACAAGTCACGTTCTTTGTAAGGGCTATGCGGAAATGGCCATCGGCAATGATTTTCTTGTCGGACAAGAGGTATTGCAGCACATTCCAGAAAGATGCCAGCTCGTCGCTGGTCTTGCAGGAAATGGCCTGACGCTTCACGGCATCCATGACAAAACGGCTAATGCTGGCGTAGTCGATATTGACATCCAACTCGTCTTTCAACACCTTATAGGCAGCAAGAGGCACGGCCCAGTTCCTGGCAATGCGGGTGTGCTCCGTAGAATCTCCCACTTCCTTGAGTATTTCCTTGCTGACCTCGTCGAATGTACGCTCGTATTCCCGCTCCATCTTGTCGCGATGACTCATTATCTCCATGGTTAGATGTGTCAAGCCGCTCCTCCTCAGACCTGCAATTTTGTCAAACTCTTCCGTCTCTTCCGCACTGAACTTTGACTTTGAGAACGTGAGAAATATCGTCCGTGAGAACAATGCGGGGTCTTTCGTCGGCATCTCCTGACCAGTAATGATCACACCAGAATCCACTGCCGTCATCTCCTTCTGACCATCCTTGTTCATGGACATGCGGGTACGGCCTATCAAGTCCCAAATGCCCTTCAGAAATTCTATTTTGCTGTCATCAAGAGCGTTCTTGTATTCGTTGAATACGACTACGGCGTTGGCGGCAGCCGCTACTTCGTCAGACATTGCCGCCACCGTGGCATTATCTATGTTGATGGACTTCTTCTTGGTGAAGAATGCCGCTATCATTTCTGCCAGCGCAGTTTTGCCCGTCCCCATTGGTCCGAAGAGATCAAGGATGGGAAACCAACCAGGAGCTGTCGCATAGGCCACAATATCGTGGAATAATGATGCAACGAGAAACATGAAGGCAATTTGTCCATTGGCACCGAATACCTTGAACATCTGGTCGGTTACTTCACGAAGCGTGACCGATGAGCCTTCCTGGTGGACGAAGTTATGCTCGAAGAGGAACATCTTCCGGTCGTGGCGGTAGATGAGCGAGTGGGAAGGCAGATAGAAATTGCCCACATCTTGCAGCTTGACGATGCCGTATTGGTCGGCCTCATGCCACTGCTCGCCATCGAAGATGCCGTTGCCGAAAGCGAAGAAACCTTGCTGCTGCCAGCCGAGTTGCTTGATAAGGATTGCCGTGTCCATATTGGCGAAGAGGAAACCCTTCACCTTCTTTAAGTCGCTCTTGCCACCTGACCATACATAGTTGCCTATCTCGCCCACCTTAGCTTCAAACTTGTCGTTCGACACCAATTCCTCGGAGCGCAGCTCAATGATGTTCTTCACATGCTGGGTGTTCTCGATAGTAAAGATACGTCTTGACAGTGTAGGGTCTTGGACATGAAACATCGGTGTGAGAATGAAGTTCGACAGCGGTCTGATGCCATTCTCGTCCTCTATTAAGTACTGACAATCCCTGATAGTAAAGCCGAACTCCCTGCTGTCGGCAGTGTTCGTGACAATTGGATTCCTACGCTTATCTGTTTTTGCATTGACCTTCGATTGCTTCATGGCATTGTTCCACGGCTTCTTCTGTCCACCGGTATGCTTCTTCAATTGGTCGATATAAAAATCGACTTTGGTAGAATTGCCTATGCCTGTTAATATGTTGACCACAGTATGCAAGGCAATTGTCTGGTCATCAACAGAAGTGCTGGAAGCAAATAGCTTTTCGGCATACCATAGTATAAAGTCCTGCTCAGGTGTGTTGTCAAAGAGCTCCTTGCTTTGAAAGTAAGAATCAGCATCGCGCTTACCATCACCAGCAGGAATCTCCTTGACGTACACAGCCAGTCCATTCTTGAAAGCCAATCTCCCAGCATCGGTAACAACCTTGATGCCGTGAGGTAGTCTCTCGCCAGGCTTGATAACATCTGAGTCGGGGATGAAGCATACTTTGGTAACAGCCTTGCCCAATGTCTGAAAATGCTTTTCATTCCATGCAGACCCCAGACAAGCCACAGTATTCGTCACGTCGATAGACTGCAAACGCATACAGTCTGGAGCACCCTCTACCAGATAGGCTGTCTGGGTACGAATGATCTCCTTCCATGCTGCATCTATGCCAAACAGCACTTCGCCTTTATGGAAGATGTCGCTGTCTGCATTATTCAGATACTTAGGATTGCTGCCATCGAAGTTCCGACACGTGAAGCCGATGATCCTTCCGAAGCGGTCGCGGATACTGATGGTGATACGCTCGCGGAACAGGTCGTTGCCGTTTCGGTCGCATAGTCCCAGTTCTTTCAGCATGTCCTGGGTGATGCCCAGTTTGTCGAGGTTCCGTGAGTAGCCCGGCGCATAACCAATTCGGATAAGGTCGCAATATTCTTTGTCCCAACGGTCATAGGCATACTGCTGAGCCTTCTCGCTCTTCATGAACTCTTTATGATAGTAGTCCTCGACTATAGCCATGTTGGCGAAAAGACTGTCTCGCTTCTTCATCAGTACTTCTTGCTCTTTAGTCAGTTCGCACTCCTGAATGTCTATGCTGTACTTCTTTGCCAGCCATCGCAATGCCTCCGGGTAGGTCATCTTTTCATGCTTCATCAGGAAGGTAACGGCATTGCCGCCCTCGCCACAAGTAAAACACTTGAAGATTTGGCGTGACGGTGAAACCGACAGTGATGGAGTGTGGTCTTGATGGAAGGGACATAATCCCTTGTAGTTCACCCCAGACTTCTTCAGATCAACGAACTCACCGACAACCTCAACGATGTCTGCTGCATCGTAGATTTTTTCGATGATGTCTTGCTTAATATAGCTCATATCCTCTGAATATGTTTATTTCTGGGTCAAACTCATGATGTCCTCACGACGATAGTAAATACGCTTACCGACCTTCACGGGAGTAAGGTAACCAGACTTCTGCCACTTCCACAGCGTGGTATGACTCACATTGAACCCCAGCATGGCATCCTTCTTAGAGATAAGAGAACCGTTGCTGTCGGGGAACAGATTGTTAGTTACACTTTCTGATGCTGGGTGTTCCTCCAATGCTGCAAGTTGCATGGCCTTAGCAAAGGCTAACACCCCAGCATCCGTAAAAGTAAAGGATACATGACCTGTGCTTCTATGCACCTCCGAAACCAACTGGCTTGCCAGTAGCTTCTGCTCGAAATTGACATCCATGCAGTTCGCATTTGGTGTCTCATTTTGACGATTTTGATAATTATTCATATCTTTTTTATTTAAATATTTTGTTATGTTATCAATTTTTTGTAATTTTGCAGCCGATGATAATGATTTGAGCACCCGCCGCCACGGAACTATTTCCGCTTATCGAGTGCAAAGATAATCATATCTATTGAAATATCAAGCAAAATGATAATAGAAATTATCAACATTAGTAATTTTTAACAAAAAATGGACAACAAAAAGGTGACTTTAGCTGATTTTCATGTCGGGAACCTTATTATCAGTTATCTGAAAAGGAACAATATTCCCCAGGCACATCTGGCAAGAGAACTCGGTATGGCTACCCCTAATGTTAATAGGTTGCTCAAACGTGAAAGTATGGACACCAATTTAATATTGGAAATAAGCGAAAAGCTAAAGCACAACTTTTTTGCAGACATTTCCGGTGACACAGAGGAGGGAAAAGATTATGTTCTGATTCATGCGCAGGTTGGCAACAGCATTGAGTCAAGGTTGAAAGAGTTAAAGATGACCCAGACGCAGTTTGCCGCCATTTTTGAAGTAACCCCTGCAGAGGTAAGTCGGCTTATCAAGAAAGACTCCTTTGATGCCCAAAAACTTTTGAAGATTTCCCGCCTGCTTAATTATAATTTCTTTCAGGACTTCTATGAATACTCCTCTCATACAGAAAATAGAAGTATTGATGGATGGGCATCCATTATGAAGCGTAACGAAGAACTTGTTGCAGAGAATGCCCGACTAAGAGACTACCTGAAAGACGTTTATTCCAAGATGCAGAAATTCAAGGAGGACAATGGAGTTTCTATTGAAAACTGGGATAGCCTGGTTAAGAAAGAAGGAGTAGACGTAATGAACATGGCGTCATTCTTCTTTTTGGATGCTAATATTAAAAAGTTTTTGGATGAATCAGATCAGACTGACTCATCCAAAAAAACAGATAAGGACTAACAGAACCTTTAGCCTATAAGGTCTATGACATTCTTAAGAGTCTCGTCCTCAATGTTTCGGTATCGCTTAAACGCTTTAGAACCTTCTACATGACCGGACATCTTTCCGATAAGGTTTGGATCGGTGACCTTGAAATAGGCATTACCTATGAAAGTACGACGGGCCAGATGGCTTGATGCAATTTCGTTGATGGGATGTATTTCATACTCGCGGGTCTGAGGATTGCGTACTTCCACATTCCTGGTTATCCCTACCATGGTAAAGATGGCTTTGATAGCGTCATTGTATTTTTGGGGCGTTATAAATGGAAACAACCTTCCCTCCTCGTCGAGTCCCGCGTACTTCTTGACAAGCTCTTGAGCCTTGGGGTGAAGGGGAACACGGGCTTGCATGGCCTCCTTACCCTCCTTTGTCTTATGCGGTGTATATGTCAGTACCCCGTTTTCTATATGTTGCGGAGTCAGTTTTATCAAGTCGCCAACACGGCAACCAATGAAACATTGAAAAATGAAAACGTCGCGGCATGTAATAATGGTCTGGATAGGCATCCTACAGTCTTTACGAAACTGTTCGTCCATCTCCGGCCACTTCTTTTCAAGGTCAAAGTCTGCAATCTTGTTCCTTTCTTCTATAGTAATATAAATAGGTGTACCCACAATGGCGGTGCCAATCTTAAATCCATCAAAGGGGCGATTGGTGGTGAAGCCCTCTTCTACGGAGAAGCGAAAAATGGATTTAAGTCTGGAAAGCATCTTGATGACGGTGTTCTCGCCACGAGACTCCACTTTGTTGCGTCTTTTCTTAAGGGATGCGGGGTAATCTTCTATCAGTTTTGCAAAGAGGTTGGGGTACTGGTCAGAAAGGGCTTTCTCATGACGCAAATAGTCGGCCAGATTTTCAATGTCGTTACGGGTAACTGTATCAATCGAGAACGTAAACGTCTTTTTCGCAGGTTCTGTAGCCCTGACAAATCCTTCATATCTGGCAATGGTACGTGCCAGAACATAAAAGTCTTTGTAATGCGATGGAGCTAACTGACGGCGATTAATGTATAGTTCAACGAGTTCGGGAAATGATTTGCTTGTCTCGCTTTTTGCAGCATACTTTTCTGGATGGTTGAACATGTCTACCACTTCTTTTAGCCAGTCGCTTGTCATATTGCTTTTATCTGCTGTCCCATAGCAATCAAGAATGTGGTTCTTCAGTCTTTCCAAACGCTCAGCCTGCTCACGGTGGAATTTAAACTCTGGAGTCTCTAACCGCTGCTTAAAAACAATAGTACCGCTTTTGCGTAACGCATATCTATGCTTTTCCGCTTTCTCAACAGAGGCGGTTATGATGTTGCCAGGAATCTTAACACCAGCCTTTTCTGTTTTCTCCCGGTTTATATAATACTCGAAATACTCTGGGCTAACAAATACCTCACTCTTGGCGTAGAGGTCAAATGTATTACCTTGGAAGAACCGTATCATAATCTCGCTCCTTCCTGTCACCTTCTGTATCTTACTTGATATTCGTAGTTCTACCTGTGCCATAACTGGTGACAATTAAGCTTCCTCATCAATGACGTTTCCAAATTTGGCCTTTGCCACTTCCAGTGACTTTTGGATCTGCTGCATCAGAACATGACGCGGGGGCAGTTCAGTCAGGTATTGTGCCACCTTGATTCCTGCTTTGTCAAGCTGCAGCAGTTCTATTTGCTCTTCACTGCCTTCTGTACATAGCAGCAGGCCCAGAGGAGTTTCTTCGCCTGGTTCCATTTCATTTTGTTCCAACCACCGAAGGTAAAGTTCCATTTGCCCTTTGTACTGTGCCTTGAAGCGGTCTAATTTCAGGTCAATGGCAATTAGGCGGTGTAGGCGGCGGTGAAAAAACAGCAGATCGAGATAGAAGTCCTCTCCGTCAATGATCATCCGCTTCTGCCTGGCAACGAAACAGAATCCATTCCCCAGTTCTATAATAAACTGCTCCAAATGGGCGATAAGACTATCTTCCAGACTCTTTTCGCTATACATGCCTTTCAATCCGGTGAACTCCAGAAAGTAGGGGCTCTTAAATACCAAGTCTGGTGATATCACATTATCGTCGCGCAAGCTCGATAACTCCTTCTTGATAAATTCGTCAGGCTTGCCACTGATGGCAGTACGCTCATAAAGCATACCATCTATTTCCTTACGTAAGCGATTTCTTCCCCATCTTCCAGATACTGCCATAGTGATATAGAATTCGCGTTGAAGATCATCCTTGAGCGGAAGAACCTCAATAAAATGAGACCATGATAATTGTCGCGCAGCCTGCGCAACAATTTGTTCGTCAGCGAAAAGATTCGCAAACTGCATCATTCTTCTGATACTTTTGTCATCAAATCCTTTCTTTCCGTACTCCTTTTGCAATTGTCGCGCCACTTGCGCGACAATCTGCTTTCCATACTCCGCACGCTGGCTCCCAAGTACATCTCTGTTAATGCGCTCACCAATATGCCAGTACATCATAGTCAGCTCGTAGTTAGCTGTAGCAGCTACATGACCACGAGCCTGATTGATTATCTGGCGGAGGTCTTCCATCAATGACTGTGTGTCTTGTGGGGATGCAAATTTTTCGATTTCTTCCATATGAAATATCGATTTATATTTGTTGTTCTCAACTTAATTGTGTACCTTTGCGGCAAATATAAAAAGCGAACTTTAAAATATTGACACATTGGATTCTGGCTACAAAGGTAAGAATAATGCCACGGGAATACAAATATTTTTCCCGTAATTTTCCCGTGATAACGGGAATTTAACGTTCTTTAAGGTTATTAATGTTGCTGGTGTATTTGTGTAAGTTATTGAAAATCAGTACAAAGTATGCAACTTAAATCATCTTTGATTTCCTTTAATCATCATTTTGATAGTCCAGTAATCCCGACCAAATGAGAACCTAACTGATTGATTTTCAGTTAGGTTCTTTTGTTAATATAATGAATCTTTTTTGCTGGCAATCTTTGTCAGTTTGCCGTTTCCTGGATATTCGAGAAGTTCATCACCTTGCCAGTGGTAGGATTCTTCCATGAACCTTTGCAAAATTACGAAATATAATCGAAAAAATGCATATTTTTCCATACTTCTTGTTATTCTCGCATATTTTTGCTAATTTTGCGGTCGAAAACCATTAAAAAGAAAAGAAATATATGAAGAAAGTATTATTTTCCATCGCCATTGTAGTCGTAATTGCCTCAATGGTTTCATGCGGCAATAAGACCGCCAAGGGTGGTGACAGTGATTCAACGGCAGTTGCCGACAGTGCTGTGACTGCGGCTCCTGAAGAGTTCTGGACAACAGAGGCCGTAGAGGCTCAGGTCAGGAAGATTTACGACCGTCTGAACGACATGGATAAAAACGGTATCGTTAATATCCGTCGGCTCGAAGACGAATTCTGTACCAGCTATTACCTCGGTTTGCGCGATGCCATCAGCAAATCCCTGACAGAAGCGATGGGCGATGACAGTATGTTCCTGGGCGACGAGGAGGGTTACAGATTCTTCGCAGGTATGGGCACACCGCTGGAGATTGAGACCATCAAGGCCGACCTGCTGACAGGTAACATGGCTCAGGCACAGGTAAGGTTCAAGGGCGCTGACGAGGAGAACGGGTTTATGCGTCTGGAACTGGACTTTGAAAACGGCCAGTGGCGCGTGAAGAACTTCGATCAGCCCGAAGCATTCGGTCCTGGCGGTTATCTGAAAATCATGGAGGACTTTGCCGGTGAGCACGGCATCAGCTATGAAGGAATCCCATCCCCCAAAGGTGAAGACACGGCAGAGGAATGGGACGTAAGTGTGCGCACCACCGATCTGGAGGAGCAGGGAAAGTAATAACAAAATAGTACAGCAATGAAGGCTTTTGTATATATCTTGGGCATGATGCTCTTGACAGTAGGATTTACAGGTTGCAAGTATTTCAAGCCCCTTGACGGACCGGGTATGGAGCGCGATTCCGCCGACATTGCCGCTTTAGACTCCATGACTGTGAAGGCCAAGGAAGATATTGCCGGTATTATCAAGGAACTGTATGCTGCAGCCGCACAGAATGCAAGTGACATAGACCAGCGCTTTGCCTGTCATGCCTGGCGTGATACGGTGGCTGCGGTTGAGAAGAAGGACGCTAATGTGCCAGAGATCGGCTTCTTCAATGATGACTATTGGACGATGATGCAGGACGACAATCCGAGTGATTTGGAGGCTCGTGACATCAAGTTTGAAGAGTTGAACGTTGAAAGGGGCACCGCTTTGGTTGATTATACGCTCTACAGTTCCGTCCAGACCATACACCAGAAACTCAGGTTCTGCCGCGAGGATGGTGACTGGCGCGTACACGACATCGTCAGGTTCTACAATGATTCAGACGACAAGGAGGTTCCGACCAGCTTAATGGAATCGATGCGAAGCTATCTTGCAGAACCACAGGAGAATGCATCAGAGCTGACTTATACCGATATGGATGGTGTCTAATTCTGACTGCAAAGTTACGAAATATAATCGAAATAATGCATGTTTTTTCCATACTTCTTGTTATTCTCGTATGTTTTTGCTAATTTTGCGGTCGAAAAAGATTATCTGTGAGTAAGAAGAAACGGAATGAAAAAGATCATAATGACGATGTTTGCCCTTGTGGCAATTACATCCTGCGGAAATAAGACGAGCAACGATCGTCCAGACAGTGCGGCATCGGACGCCGACAGCACTGTAGTAAATGAGGTGCCTGACACACTGAACACCGTCGAGGCTGTCGTGAAACAAGTGAATGCCGTCTATGCCTACTGGAATGAGCAGCGGCTGCACTATGATGAGAATAAGCCCTCAATAGACGATCTTTTCGGTAGCAAGGAATGGCAGCGGGTAAGTAACGAAGTGGCAGCAATCGACCGCGAGTGTGAGTGCGGCGGATTCTTCGACTTCGGTGAAGAGGGTCCGCTGGATCCCTGGACATACGACTGCTACGAGGGAACTGTCAGTGCCGACAGTATTCAGGTCAGGATGCAGCCTGATGGTACGGCTGAGGTAAGGTTCCTGGTTAAGGATGCCGTCACCATCAAGGGCATTCCCATGCGCTGGCTGATGCAGGTGGAAGAGGGTCAGTGGCGTGTCGCCAACATATTCTTCGTGAAGGATGATAACTTCGATATCCTGATGAACATGCGTGCCTACGTAGATGACGCAGCCACCAATCGCGAGACTGAAAAAGCCCCTCCCGCTGATAACATCAACCTCTCGGATTACGCAGAATAGAAGAATGGTATTTCACTCAAAGAGTGATCGGGCGGGCTTTACCGCTGAAACGCTGCACTTGTCCCCACGTTGTGCTATGGGCCTCTAAAATAAGTTACTATGTTTGCATACGCTAACGAGTGAAGTAGATATTTAAGACACCGCTCTTAGGGGCTTCGAGCCCC
Organism: Prevotella sp.; assembly: GCA_016290175.1. Taxonomy (GTDB): domain Bacteria; phylum Bacteroidota; class Bacteroidia; order Bacteroidales; family Bacteroidaceae; genus Prevotella. The sequence continues at coordinate 11,952 of JAEETD010000062.1, forward strand.
CGCCGCGAGGCGTCCCCTCGGTGTTTTTCATGGTTAGAAATAGAAATGTATGAAGGAAGATCAGAAGATTGTAATCTATCAAACTCCAGATGGGAAGACACTGATAGATGTCAGGTTGGAGAATGAGACCGTGTGGCTGACACAGACTCAGATGGCTGAGTTGTTTGAGAAGGATCAGTCTGTAGTCGCACGTCACATTAATAATGCCTTTAAAGAAGGTGAACTTGAAAAAGAGAGTAATATGCATTTTTTGCATAATACTCAATACAAGTATCGCCCTACGATGATTTATAGTTTGGATGTAGTTATATCCGTTGGTTATCGTGTTCATAGTAAGCGTGGTACAGCTTTCCGAATATGGGAGTGAAGAAAGTGAAGAGAGCAATAGTAATAGGTGCATCGTCTGGTATTGGGATGGAGGTAGCAAAACTACTGATAGAACAGGGCTGGATGGTTGGCGTTGCTGCACGGCGTGTGGAACTGCTGCAAGGCTTTGGCGCTTCTGCTGTGGAACGGATAGACGTAACGGCAGATGAGGCCACCGAAGCACTCCAGCGGCTTATCGGAAAGCTGGGAGGCATGGACCTGTTTTTCTATGCTTCGGGCATTGGCAAACAGAACAGGGAATTGAAGGAGGACATAGAACTGGCTACGGTACAGACCAACGGTGTGGGCTTTACGAGAATGATCGGTGAGGCGTACAGGTACTTCGCCAGTCATGGTGGGGGACACATCGCGGCTATCACATCCATTGCCGGAACAAAGGGGCTTGGCCCCGCACCTTCCTATTCTGCCACGAAAGCTATGCAGAATGTCTACCTGCAGGCTCTCGAACAACAAGCGATGAACCGTAAACTGAACATTCGCTTTACAGACATACGGCCAGGCTTTGTGGATACCGCTTTACTCAGTGGCGACACCCATTATCCCATGATGATGCAGCCCGGGAAGGTGGCAAAGGAAATTGTATATGCCATCAACCACAAGAAGCACATCCGTGTTATCGACTGGAAATATCGTGTGCTGACGGCCTTCTGGCGCAGGATTCCACGATGGCTATGGCGCAGAATTGTGTTGCTGAACAAGTAGAGGCGGTTTAATAGCTGAACCGGCTCCCGTTCCATTTCAGCGTCTTCTGCCATTTCTCCTTTCCGTTCTCGCTCCACTGCGTTACGAGGATATCCTTGCCTGTGCGGGGCAGGGAATAGGAAATGTTGAAATAATCCACTTCGACACCTGCGTCATACGCCGACATCGTCTTCGTGGCATTGTCGTAGCGGTAGAAGTTCAGGCCGTCATACTGGCCGGGCGATGAGCGCTTGCCGTTCTCGGAGAGCTCGACGCAGTATGCAAACAACTTGTGCTTCTTGTCGCTCATGTTCCAGAAACACATCTCCCATTTGTTCATGAAACCGCTTTGGCGGGACTCCACGAGAATGTAGCCTGCTTTCTTGTCGACGGTTATTGTAAAGCCCTCCGGTTGAGACTGGCCTTTGCGATAACGTTCCAGAGCCTGTCGCAGGGCGTTTGTAGACTCATCGACCTCTTCATCCTCGTTGCCGTCGGAAGATGTAACGTACGACCACGCGAAGTCCATGATGTCGGGAGCTGCACCCTTGAAGTTTACTTTAATGCCGTCCTGTGCCGACATTGCCAATGTGCAGCAGGCAAAGATGATTGCTAATGATAATCTTTTCATAAGGGTATGGTTATTTTGAATGTGACTTGTAGAATTCGTCAAGTTGCTTGAAGCAGTGGCGGTTGATGATTTCCTCTAACTTGCGGTCATGGTTGTGGTGCAAGTTCGGTTGGAGACCTCCGATTTCCAACAGTACGCCATTCTCCTTGGTGTAAGGATGCCAACCAACGAACATCAACGTGCCTCTGGTGTTGGGATTGCCGTCGTGCGCGAATTGCGCCCAGATGTCGCTCATCGTGTCAGCCCAGTATTTTGCTGTCTTGAGCGTGTTGGGTGACAATTGGTTGGCGTAGTGGTGAAGCACGTCAAAGCAATACTTCAGTTCCGCTCCGTGCGCTGAACCTTTGGGCTCATTTTGGGTTCCCCAGTCGTTCGCCGTGAACATATACACATAGGTGTCGGCCTTGCGCTTGCCACCGATGGCATCAGCGGTGATGAGGGTCTTCGGACGGAAGAGCCAGTCGATGCTTAGCAGATGCTGTGGCAACCGTTCGGAGATGTAGTCAGGATAGGCTTCCATAAAGGCAACGATATAGGCATCGGTCTCGTCGCCGAAGGTGCGTTGCAGTTCGGTGCGCGCCTGTTCTAAAGTGATATTCTGCCCATAGCGACTGCGCTGCAGTTCGTTGAACGTGGTGCCAATCATGAGGGGGATATCGTCGCTGATGCTGGCGAAGGCGGGCTGGAAGGGCTGCTGGAGCAGCACCTCACCATCGGGCGTAGGTCCGAAACCCCACATCATCGGTGTGCCGGGACGGCGGGTGCCGATACTGGCAGCCATCGCTCGCTGCCCAGCGGCGTAAAGATCCTGATAAGACACCTTATTTATTTTATCTATATGCTTCTTGTCGATGCCCAGTTCTTTGAGTACGGCCTCGCCGAGTTCCTCGGTCATCGCCTTCGTGTTGACATTGAGGATGGTGCCGCTCATGATGATGGCCTTGTGGAAGAGTCCCTTGGCCTTGGGCATACACATGAGCGTGCCTACCTTACCACCACCACCTGATTCGCCAAAGATGGTGACATTGTTGGGGTCGCCACCGAACTTACTGATGTTATCCCGCACCCATTCGAGGGCCTGCACGGCGTCGAGCATGCCGACATTACCTGAGTACTTATATTTCTTGGAAACAGTCGAGAGGTCGAGGAAACCAAGGATGTTCAGACGGTGGTTGATGCTCACCACCACCACATCCTTCTTCGCCAGGCACATGCCGGGATCCCATTCCGAGGTGCCGCTGTCGAAGCCACCTCCGTGGAGCCAGAACATCACGGGCTTCTTCGCTTTCACATCGGTGGTCCAGACGTTGAGCACGCAGCAGTTTTCTGACATCTGCTCTTCCGACATCGGACGGTTCTGCTGTTGCATGGTCATCGGGCCCCAGTGGTCGCACTTACGTACGCCCTTCCATTTCCTGACGGGCTGCGGGGGCATGAACCGCTCTACTTTGGCATAGGGGATGCCCAGATAGGCGAGGGTTCCCTCCTGGATGATACCACTCACGAGACCAGAGGTGGTTGAGATGATCTCCTTGTTCTCTTGCGCCGATGCCGTTAACGCCAGCAGCAGTGTAATGATGGTAATACTAAGAAGCTTCATTGATGTTGGTATTTATGGGTTTGATGTATAGACGGTGATAGTGCCGCCATCGCTCTGACAGTATTTGCGGAGCAGGCCCTGAATAAACTCGGCATTGGCGACGACGCGTTCTCGGTTGCCGTCATAGCCGTTGATGAGTACCACCAGATGGGTAGTGGCGAGGGTCATCTTGGTGCGCTCGTGGTCGCTCGTAGGGGTGCCTACGCCTCCTTTGGCATCACGGTAGACAGGCAGCCCTGCGATGTTCAAAGGGCCTCGTCCGATGCCCTCATAGGGTTCGCCTTCGCGTCCGATGCCCAATGTGAGTGTGTCGCCAACGAACTTATCGGCATCGAAGCCGCCGATGCTGTAGCCGAAAGCGATGGAGGCGAGGTTCACCAAGTCGACGAGGGTATCGATCTGATATAGTTCCTTACCCTGCAGCATGCGCCGGATGAGCTGTTCACTGGCAGGACGATAGCGCGAAGGGTCCTTGCCACAGACCTTGTATACCCGACGTGTGGCAGCGATGCCTGGCTGCTCTTTGAGACTTTCGGTGGAAAGTTCCTGACGCAGACGGTCTTCGAGGGCATGAATCTCCTGCCACAGTTCCGTGCAGAACGGGGTGTTAACCACACGAGCGTCTACCGCGGCTCCTACGAAGCCAGGGCAGACGCTCGCTATCTCTTGCGAAACGAGGATGTTCATTGATCCTATGTCTGTGACCTTACTGATCGGGATCGCCCTGATAGTGGTATGCTTTCACAGGAGGATTAATGCCCAGGTCGTGCGTGTTGACGTTACCGGTTCGGATCACACCATCCTTATACTTCTTCTGCATGGGTCCCACGTTAAGCAGCAGATCCTTGTAGAGGACTGTGGGATAAACAACGCCGTACATACCGAAACCCACACGTCTACCCTGAGGATAGATGTTGTTGATGATGTAGGCGGTGCGGAAGAAGGAGTGGTTGTAAATCTCCAGACGATTGTTCTTATTCAGTGATGTCAGCAGATCCTTGTTGATCTTGGCGGTGTCGGCACGGCTGAACATACTGTTCAAGTTGTTCACCTGGTCGTCGATCTCATCGCCCTGGATACTGTCGTTGGCTTCGATACACTGCAGAATGTCGTCGATCATCTCCATCTCCATCTCCTGCTGGGTAGGTTTGGTCATAATACCCACGATGAAGAGGAGAATCAAAATGCCTGTCAAGATAGCGATCTTGCCTAGGCAGCTGTGATAAAACGCCTGGATTGGCGACTCGTTTTTCTTGAAACTTCCGTTGCTTGTCTGATCCATAATGATTGAAAGTTTTAAATTTTGTTGTTGTGAATTAAGTTCATAAATTCCTGACGGGTCTTAGCCTGGTTGAATGCACCGCAGAAGTCGCTGGTGGTGGTGATGCTGTTCTGCTTCTCCACACCGCGCATCTGCATGCACATATGACGGGCCTCGACCACCACCATCACACCCAGGGGCTTGAGGGTCTGCTGGATACACTCCTTGATCTGGAGTGTCATGCGTTCCTGCACCTGCAGGCGGTGGCTGTATATATCGACAACACGGGCTATCTTTGAAAGTCCCGTGATGTAGCCGTTGGGGATATAGGCCACATGTACCTTGCCGTAGAAGGGTATCATGTGGTGCTCGCAGAGCGAGAAGAAATCGATGTCCTTGACGATGACCATCTGTGAGTAGTCCTCCTTGAAGAGGGCCTGACGGAGTATCTCGTGGGCATCCATCTCATAGCCGCGGGTGAGCACCTGCATAGCCTTAGCCACACGCATAGGCGTCTTCTGAAGGCCCTCACGTTCGGGGTCTTCTCCCAACAAGGTGAGGATCTCACGATAGTGCTGGGCCAGTTGCTCTAAACCTTCGCGGTATTCTGTTTCCGGATTCATGGATTGGTTGATGTTGTAATTGTGGAGTCAGGGGAGACATACGGCACGGTGATCTTTCCCTTGACGATGATGGCCGACTTATAGCCGAGCTTCTTCACGGCGTTGAGTATCTGGTGGGCTTCCTCGTAGGTACGGTAGTTGCCCATGCGACAGATCCATCGGGGAGAGTAGAAATGTACGTAGACGGGCTCCCCGGGGAAGAGGGAATTGATCTCACGCCCTGTACGCTCAGCCTTGAGGCGGGCATCGCGGGAGTTGCCGCCTGCAAAGACTTGTACCCGATAGCCGTTGATCTTGTATCCTTTCAGCACTTTCTTGCGGGGCTCGTCCGTGTAGGTGGTGTCGGGTGTGGCTTCAGGCTGTGTCGTTACCTGTGGGCGCTGGGACTGCTGGGGCTGAAGACTCTGTTGGGGATTCTGGGTCGTCGGGGTTTTCGGAGTGTTCTGATTATTCGGAGTACTCTGGGTATTCGGAATAGTCTGATTACTCTGAGTCTGCTTTGCTGGCGTAACCACATCCTGGGGGCCATTCACGAGATCGTCGATTTCCTTCGACTGTGTTACGGTCACCTTTCCCTCACCGGTATTACTCTTCTGGAGTCGCTGGGTGAAGGTTGTCTGTGCGTTAGCTGCCAGCAGGCAGCTAACACACATCCATCCTATGGTT
>JAEETD010000011.1 GCA_016290175.1 Prevotella sp.
CATCTTTTCATTGATACTTACTTCTTGCATAATCTTAATGTTAATATGAAAAACCTAATGCCGCGCCGCCGCGCTGCCGCAGTGCCGCGGCTGGGTTACAGCATGATGGTGCCAGTCTTCTGAAACAGGGCCTTTTCATGGATTATAGTCAATGAAACCATTTGGGATGAATGTTGGGTGCATAGCGTATCAGACAACATCCCCTATATAAATGAAGAACAAGACCTCTGAACCCTTCCCTCCGGATCTGCAATCCGACGCGGTATTCTGAAGTCTTGCAATCTAAAAACAGGACCTCTGAACCCTTCCCTCCGGAACTGCAATCCGACGCGGTATTCTGAAGCCCTATTGTTTTCTGCTGCAAAGATAGGAAAAATATCAATACGCTCCAAATAATTTGGGAATTATTTGCAAAAACGGCCGATTTATTTAGATATATCTGATGAAGAAATCAGGACCACTCTTGTATTTAGATCGTTGGCAATTCTCTGTAACTGCTCTCGATTCTTCTCAACAAAATCATAGTCACATTTAGGAATCATGGGGTCGGGGCGAAACCAAGTGATTTCAGGGAATAACAGCCGTAATAGTAAGAGATAATGGAAAAATGGCGGGCGAAGACGCTAAATTTCGAAAACTTTTTGTACCTTTGCAAGCGTTTTTTAACTCTAAGTAATGATTAAAAAATAATGAAACAGATAATGAAGAATTTAATGCAATGGGTGCTGGCCGCCACCCTCATCTGCGGCACAAGCGTATTCAACTCGTGTTCGTCGGACAACTACGACAACCCTGTTCCCGAATCAGGAGCGAACGGCGACCTTGTAGGCAAATGGTATTCCGACGTGTCGGGGGCTACTCATGCCGCCTGGACATTCGGTAAGGCATGGCAGCAGACGGAGTTCAATGCCGACGGCACAGGCGTCACCAACATTTATTACCTCGACGGCGATGTCGCCGTGGCCCGTGAGCGCTATTCGTTCACCTACACAGCCACTGACGGTGTGCTGACGATGGACATTGCGGAGAGGAACACCAAGACCACTGCCAGATATACCATGAGCGACGGCAAGCTGCTACTGACGGAGGGTGACGGTCAGACGGCCATGCAGAAGATGGACGACGCGAAGGCTAAGGACTTTGATGCGTGGAACAGGAAGGACAGCCTGCTCAATGTGCCGCAGCCCGCCCGCTACACCGTCTTTGTCTATGGCAATGCGGGAGGCACCATGGATAAGATTATTGAGTACGGCTTCTGGGAGAAGATACAGCCGCTGCTCACGGACCACAACAACGTTCGTGTGGTCTGCTTCTACAAATATGGCAAGGACCTGCCCCCCGAAATGCCCTTTAGCGGTAAGTATGCCGACCCGGGCGACATCGTATGGTTCGATCTGAACGACACGACCAACCTGGAGAATATTCGTAACGGAGGACTTCAGGCGCTGGGGTATGAAAAGGAGGCCAAGGCTATGAAACTGTGCGACCCCAAGACCGTCAGCGCGTTCATCCAGATCAGCAGTCTGGTGTGTCCTGCCGAGCAGTATGTGTTCAGCATCTGGGGGCATGGCAATGGACTGAACCCCTTGGCCGATGTCCCCGGCAAATACGAAGACGAAGACCCTGCCGCTGCACCTGCTACCCGAGGGGTCATTGGCGATGAGTGGAATGAACGTGAAGAGCTGGATATGTATGAACTGAGTACCGCCATCCGTGACGCAGGCTTGAACCGGCTGAACACCATCTTCTTCCACAACTGCCTGATGGGCAACATGGAGACGCTGACCGAGCTGCGCGGCCTGTCCGACTACATCGTGGCCTCGGCTCACCTGCTTGAGAGCGAGGGCGAGTTGCTCACGGAATACGTCCGCGGACTGCTGGAGAAGGGGAATACCGAGGATGCCATCGCACAGATGTTTGAGCGCGTGCGTCCGGCATGGGACGAGACCTACCATGACGAATTGGGTAAAAACTGGAACAACGGTGACTACAAGCTCATCCGCACCGCCAAGCTCGATGCCATCATCAGTGCCGCCAAGCGCCTCGCCGACAGGCTCCTCGCTCTCTACCCCACGCAGAAGGAGGCCATCGACAAGGCCACCACAGGGGTGTATCGGTTCTTCCTACGCTATAACTCTTCCGTGTTAACATTCGTGAATCCCTTCGTCGATTTGGCAGACTATGCCCATTTGTTGACAAAGGAGACTGGCGACGCAGAAATGGCTGCCATCTCCAGCGATTTGGACAAAGCCTTCAGCGAGGCCTTCGTCCACTATGCCGACGTCAGTACGAACGAACAGCATCTGGACCACTACACGCTGAGCGTCTGTCTGGTCAACGAAGAGAACTACGAGGGAAATAACAAAGACCCGGAAATGATTAAGGTTTTTGTCCCTAATGCCCTGTGCAATTTCGACCAAGGCTACGAGCAGACCACCTTCCACAAACTGACGGGATGGGGCAACTGGCTGCGCACCAACCAGCAACTGCTTTGGGGCAATCCCACAAGCAACGGCGGTGGTCCGCTCAAGTGAATGTAACATAAGTACTAAAACCAGGGAATCATGGGGTCGGTTCTACTGATCACTTTTGAAGTTTTTGTATTACACATAGTTCCTGACCCCCTGTGCACTTCCATCGGTTCAATTGTTTTCAAATGCGAAGGCAAAGATACGAACTTATTCTCGAACATCCAAATTTTCAACGCAGAAAAATGATCAGTAGAACCGACCCCGTGATCTCTGATTAAGATGTTGCAAAGATAGTCATTACCTATTCCTTTCCAAACCTGCGTTCATAGCCAGTGATGATGGCCTGTAGATTGTGGATTGTTTTACGAAGGCTGGCATTTTCGCGCACCAGACACTCTATTATTGGTGATGTGCCGTCATCGTTAGTATCTGCCACCTTAGCAAGAGTTTTTTCAGTAATCTGACGTATGCGCTCTTTGGTAACTGATAACTCCTCACCAATTTGCTCAAAGGTTGCGCCCTCTAATAGACGGGAAATTACCATGCGTTCCCGACCTTTCATAAGCGGATGCTCCGTCTCATTAATTTCAGCTCCCTCAGTACCATCTAGATATGCTTTGGCACGGGCTAAAATATTAACGCTGGTTTCCAAAAGAATCAGTTTTTGATGAACCAATATTCCACTCAGCAACTTCTGCTTTCTGAGTTGAGCTACGATTTCTTCACTACAGCCAAGCTTGAAGGCTGCTTCCTCTTGACTTATATATCCATTCTGCATAATAAAATACACTTAATGATTTTGTTCCTGCAAAGGTAGGAAATATATTAGAAATAATTGCATATTTGAACGACTTTTTTCATTTATACGCGGCAGTGCGGCAGCGCGGCGGCGCGGCATTAAGTATTTTCATAATGGAGGGGAGGGAGGCATATATATCTATTTTAAATTATTATATATTATAATATATAATAATTATATATAATATAATAATCAGGTTGCCGCGGTATCGATTTTACCAATGCCGCGCTGCCGCAGTGCCGCACTGCCGCGCATTGAAATCGGGTGTCAGTGCAATACTCAAAACCTCCAAATGTTCTTGGACGAGCCAAGCGACCAAAGGTCGAGCGAAAATATCATTTAATCAAAAATAATTGGGGGAAAGTATTGTTTTGCATTTGAATTTTTTGTACCTTTGCATTGTCAAATTGAAACAGCGGCGACACTAGCATTAAGGACAAAAATTGCGAGCATTAAATCTAGAAATTGCGCGCATTAATGGTAGCAATATTTTCCTTTAATGGGGCCCTGATGCAACTGAGAGAGGCGACAACGAGAGAACTACTAAATTAATTAACAAACAAACTATTTAAAAACTAATTGAATTATGGCTATTAAAGTAATTGCACAACGACGTGAAGTGAAATTGGGTAAGAATCCTGGTAAGAAGTTCGTGATGCGTCCCGATCTCTACATCCCCATTCAGGAGAAGAAGGTATTCGCAGAGGCCTCTACCCACTCCGGAATCTCTGCAGGTGTGATCAAGGCGGCTTGGGATGCCGCCGGTGAAGTGCTCAAGACGTGGGCCACCGAGGGTCATTCGATTCCCCTGCCCGGTCTGGGAACCATGCGATTCGGCGTGCGTTCGAAGGCGGTGGAGAAGCTGGAGGATGTGAAGACCAACCTGATCACCGTGCGACGCATCATCTTCACTCCCAATGTGGACCTGAAGGATGAGCTGAAGAACACGAGCATTCAGATCACCTGTCTCGACGAGGAAGGTAACGTGCTGAAGCGTGTGACCTCTGGCGACAGCGGCGAGGTTGAGGACAACGAGGGCAGCGAGAACGGCGAGAACAGTCAGAACAGTCAGAACCAGGGCGAGAACGGCCAGAGCTCTCAGGGCGGAAGTAATACCGGTGGCGGAGATAACGGCGGAGGCGGCGACGGTGGCGACGGGCTGACGAACGACTAAGGCCATAGAGGCGCAGCACACTGGGAGACAGACCCCTCTGTGAGATCAAAGATATCACATTTGGGTCAGTCCCCAGTGAGCAGCGCGCCGACGCCATAAGTAAAGCTAACGTATAAAAATCTGTGTGAGATGAAGAAAAGAATTATTGAGGTGGCGGTGAAGGTAGTAGTAGCCGCACTCACGGCCTTCCTGACGGCGATTACGACCACGAGTTGTATGGGGTATGGGCCTATTGCGCTCTAAGGAGCACAAAAATCCCCTCGCGGTTGCGAGGGGATTTGGTGTTTATTTGAACTTGTATGGGAGGTCGCCCTTAACCCAGTTCGTGCCATCGCCCCAGCCGGGGTTCTGCTCGAGGACTCCCTCAGACAGTGTGACCTGATCCTCAGGAATCTTGAAGAAACCACCCTCGGTGTCACGATAACGCTGCATGAAGTCGTTGGTGAAGGCGTACTCGCCAGGGATGCCCTGATTCAGGATGGGATTGCCCACCTGATTCTTCACCTTCTCCGCGACATCGCCCCAGCGGCGCAGGTCGTTCCAGCGCAGGGCCTCGAAGCAGAGCTCATAGCGACGCTCCTTCTTCAGGGCTTGCAATGAATAAGTGACATCGGGCAGGCCTGCACGCTGACGGACGGCATTCAGACCGCTCTTGCCATTGTAGACCACCTTACCATCGGTGAGCTCGGAGTGCATGAGCAGCACATCGGCAAAGCGGAGCCATACGAGCGACTGGGTCAGACCGGTCTGACGGTTGTTCTCACTGCCATAGTAGTAGCCATAGCTCAGGTAGCGACCACTGTGGTCTTCATTATAAGCCTCGCAACCAAGGTATTTCTTGGCCAGCAGGTCGGTATTCTCCACCTCCTTGGCGGCATCACCTTTGTAATTAGGGATTTCGTCGGCACGCTTACAGATGGAGCCTACACGGCGGTAGTCGCCAGCATAGTCGGGATCCTCAGCCCAGTCGGTCCATAGCTTCCAGCATACGGGACCGTTGCTGTAGCCCTGTACGGAGAACGGGAAGGCAGCCTCGGTAGTCTTACGCGGATTATAGAACTCGACGATACGGTTGTGGCGCAGCTGAGACTCAGCACTCCAACCAGGAACGTTCGACATCTTCACAGCAAACATGCTCTCCTTGTTCTCGTCGGTCTCCCAGTTCAGACCGTTCTCAAGGGCATAGGGATAGTCCTTGGCGGTGTAGGGATTGGTATAGGGCCAGAGGTTACGCTGGTCGCTGACGAGGCCGTAACCGCTGTTCTGGATACAATCCTCGAGCCAGGATGCCACCTGCGACTTGGAGATGCTGCCACCATCTGCAAGGGGCAGTTCCGACTTGCCATAGAAGCCGGTATAGAACAGCCACACACGTGCCATCATGCCCTCGGCAGCCCACTTCGACACACGACCGATGCCAAAGTCGGGATACTTGGTCGACGGGCCTTTCTCGATGGAAGTCTTCAGGTCGGAAGCAATCTGGGCATACACCTCATCAGGCGTAGACTTTGGCAGATTCTTCGGCTCCGTAGAGAGCACGAGGGGCACGCCGTTGAACACCTGTGCAAGATTGAAATAATAGAAGGCACGGAGGAAATAGATCTCGCAGAGCAGCTGGTCTTTCTTAGCGGGCGAAGACCACTCGGTCACTTTGTCGATGGTCTCCAAAGCATTGTTGGCACGGTTGATACCTGCATAGCGCTGTTTCCAGAGGGGTTTCATCCAGTCCAGATAGGCGTTCATCAGACGGTCGACGCCCTGGGCGCCGATGTTACTTTGGCTACCACCGCCCAGACGGTCGTCGGAAGCGATATCAAAGACGAAGAAGGGGTCTTCCTCAGGATCAGCAAGGTTTCTGTTCATCACGGCATAGATACCATTCACCATCTGGATGGCGTCTTTCTCGTTGACGGGGAAGTTGGAGGTATCCTTCTTTGTAAGGTTGTCTGTATCGAGGAAGTCCTCACAAGAGACAAGGAGAAAAGGAGAGATGGAGAGAAGGAGTAAGGAGAATACACCTGCCGACAGTCTCTTTCCTGTTTTATATATCTTGGTAATCATAACTCTTAATTCTTAATTGTTAATTCTTAGAAATTGATATTCATGCCCACCTGGAATGAACGTGAAGACGGATAATATCCGCAGTCGATACCAGAAGCCCAGCTGTTTCCGTTGCCGAAGCCCACCTCAGGATCCATACCTGAGTAGCCAGTGAAGCAGATGAAATTATTGAGCGACACATAGAGCCGGCACTTTTGTAAGGGGAGCTTGGAATAGAGGCGCTTGAAATCGTAGCCGAAGGAGATGCGGGAGATCTTGAAGAAGTCGGCATCCTCGATCCAGACGCGTGAGATCTCAGACATGTTGGCCGTCTTACCGTCAGAGAAGCGTGGATATTCGTTGGTGCTACCCTCGCCCGTCCAATACTTGCTATAGACGTCTGTACAGTAGTTGTCATCGGGATGGTCAGAGAACTGACGATAGCTCTTTGCCACCTGCTGTCCGAAGGAGCCGTAACCGTTGATACCCAGGTCGAAGCCCTTATACGACACAGTGATATTCAGACCAGCGGTGAAGTCGGGATTCGGGTCGCCGATCATCGTCTTGTCATCTTCTTTCGTAATCTTACCATCGCCATTGAGGTCCTTGAACATCACGTCACCCGGTTGCAGCGATTCACCCTGAAGCGCATTTTTCTTGTCACCATTACAGTTACGGTCGAGGTAAGCCTGCAATTCCTGCTCGTTCTGGATGATACCTTCCATCTCATAGCCCCAGAAATAACCGATAGGATAGCCTACCTGCACACGGTTGATTTCGGCCGTGTTCTGTGCAATGGCATTCTCGCTACCGTGGATGATACCCTCGGAGTTAGCCAGACGGGTAACCTCGTTCTTGTTGTGCGAGAAGTTGGCAGAGACACTGTATCTGAAGTCCTTACCGATCTTGTCGTTCCAGCTCAGCTGAACCTCAAAACCCTTGTTCTGGATATCACCGCCGTTAATGTAAGGCGGGTTAGTTCCGTAGATGAGCAGTGTCGGGGCGACAACCAGCCAGTCCTTAGTAGTCTTCTTATACCAATCGAAGGTCACACCCAGACGATTGTTCAATAAGCGGGCATCGAAACCGAGGTCAAGCTGCTCAGAGGTCTCCCACTTCACATCCTCGTTGGGAAGGATATCGGGGAAGGCACCCAGACCTGGCGTGTCTTTACTCTCGAAGTAGTATGGATCGTTGAGATCGATGGTGGCCAGATACTGGAAGTTGGAGATGTTACAGTTACCGTTCTGTCCCCAGCTGGCACGGATCTTCAGGAAATCAAGCCAAGTCTTTGTCGACTCCATAAAACTCTCGTTGCTGATCACCCAACCAGCAGATACAGAGGGGAAGTAACCCCAGCGCTTACCGCGTGCGAAGTTGGAAGAGCCATCGGCACGGAGCACGAGCGAGAGCAGATAAGTCTCGTTGTAGTTATAGTTGATACGTCCGAAGAACGATGCGATGGCGCCCTGACTTTCAGGACTACCGCTAACAGAGGTCAGCGATTTGTCGATCACCTTGGCATTGTCGATATAAGCATGGTCGAACGACCCTGGGAACTGTGAGTCGCCATTGGTCACGCTGACACCATTGCCATATCCCCACTTCTCAACAGACTGTCCGAGGAGAGCGTCGATATTATGGAATCCAAACGACTTTTTCCAGTTCACGGTATTCTCCAGCGACCAGCGGATGCTGTACGACTGACTCTGCCGGACTTCATCGTTGGCCTGCATCTTCTTGGCACTGAGTTCATAGACAGGCTTATAGCTGCGGCTCTCCCTGTGACGATACTGCCAACCTGCACTGGTACGCCAGGTCAGATCCTTGATGGGTGAGAACTCCAGGAAGAAGTTGGTCTGCAGGCGCCAGCCCTTGTTATAACCGCTGCCATTGTCGTAGAGCATCGATGCCAACGGGTTGGCGGCCTCATCGAGGAAGTTCCAGTTGTCGGCCTTGATATCCTTATACTCATAGTAGCCGCCCTCATCGTTATAGAGGGGCAGCAGCGGCGTCATAGCCAGTAGGGTACGGATGCTGTTGCCATAGATACCGCCCACGGAAACACCACGCTTGTCGGTCGACGAGAATGTGACGTTCTCACCCACCTTCAGTACATCGCGACCCTTCTTGCGGATCAGCGAATAGTCGGAGTTGAGACGAACGGTATAACGGTCGAACTTCGGATCGGCAGGTGCACCTAACGTACCTGTCTGGTGATACTTGGTGAAACCGAGGGCAAAGCGCGACAGGTCGCTACCGCCAGAGATACTGATCGATGCATTGTGCATCGGCGCATTGTCGATCGTGGTCTCGTCAAGCCAGTTGGTACCATTCCAACTGCCATTCATAATCTGGGCATACTGCTTGGGGATATAGTTTTCCCAGACATAGGGCTCAACACCCTGTATCTCACGGGCCTTGTTGATGATTTCCATATATTGTTTGGCATTCAGCGGAGTCACATCGTTGGTATTGACGTTCTGCCAGCCGAGATAGCCGTCGAATGAAACATTGACATGTCCAGTGCCAGCCTTACCCTTCTTTGTGGTAACGAGGATGACGCCGTTAGAGGCACGGGCTCCGTAGATGGCGCTGGAGGCCGCGTCCTTCAGGATGTCGATGCTCTCGATGTCGTTCGGAGAGAGGTCGTCGATATTGGCACCAGGCACACCGTCGACTACATACAGCGGGGTATTGGAACCGACGGTACCCATACCACGGATCACCACCTTGTAACCCTCACCAGGCTGACCTGAGTTCATAACGATGTTCATACCTGAAGCCAGACTCTGCAGGGCACCGAAGGCATCGACTGCATTCACAGCTTCAATGTTGTCAGAAGTCACATGCACTGTAGAACCTGTCACCAGTTTCTTGCGCTGTGTACCGTAACCCACCACCACCACATCGTTCAGGAGTTCGGATTCCTCTTCGAGGGTGATGTTAGCCGTCCTGCCTGCTACCGGTGTCATCGTCACCGTCTTGTAGCCGACATAAGAGATCCTGATCTTGGCACCCCTGGTAATGGACAAGCTGAAGGAGCCGTCTGCTCCTGTCACCGTTCCATTGCCTTGAGTACCCACTTCAATGACTGCAGCCCCCATCACGGGTTCACCGTTAGAATCGAGGACTACGCCCTTTACCTGCACAGCAGTCTGCGACTGAGCGACTGCATCTGTTGCCATTACAGGAACAGGAATAGAAGATGCGCCAAGCATCAACACACCTGCACACATGGCAGAAAGGAATTTTTGATAGTAGTACATAAAAAAATTAGTTGGTTGAATATAAAGTTGATAATAAACTAAGTTCTGGTTGATTTATTCATAAATTCGATTACAAAGATAACAATAAAGTCGGAAGATTGTATCTCCCGACCATGCTTTTGTATTTTTTTGATTGTTACTTCTACCTTTTTCTTGTACGAATCAGCCCGCTTTTAGCTTTGTTAAGAATCAGAAGCCTCTTCAGATACCGGTTCCTCTATCAGTGACTTTTTCATGATGACATATTTCTGATAATAGTCAATGCTCAGTGTGGTGAGGGGCAGGGCAATGATCATGCCGAGAATACCCAGCAACGAGCCCCAGATGGAAAGCGACAACAGGATGATGGCCGAATGGAGGCCCGTGACATGTCCCATGATCTTCGGGGTGAGGAAGGTGTCCTGGATAATCTGCACGACAGCAAACACGATAAGCACCATCAGCATGATGACCCAGAAATTCTGACCTGTGTCAGCCGCTTTTACGATGGCGAGAAGGATAGCGGGCACAAAGCCTACCAACTGAAGATAAGGCACCATGTTGAGCAGTCCGATGAACATGCCCAGGCCCACAGCGATGGGGAAGTCGATAATCAGGAAACCGATACTGAACAGGATGCCCACACACAAGGCCACCAAAGCCTGTCCGCGGAAATACTTATTCATGCTGACCTCTACATCGCTGACCAACTGCTTGGCAAAGCCACGATAACGTTCAGGCAGCAGGTTAGGCCATCCGCGATTGATATCCTCATAGTCTAATAATATTAATAAGGTATAGAGGGCCACCATCGTCAGTGTAAACACACTCGACATGATGCTGATGGACTGAGTGATGACATCCCACACCTTAGGAAGCGTGGCCTTGATGCCCTCCAGGAAGCCGTCCTGGGTAACAATGGCCTGAATCTGTTCGGCACTCAGGTGATCCCGTACGTATTCCTGAATCATCCTGGGAATGTTGCTCATGGTCTCATTGTTGGTAACATAGGCCACCAGCAGATCCTTCACCCGCAGGCTCTCTTCCACCATAGGCGGAATCATCAGCCAGAAAACAGCCGTGAGCACTACCCCTGTAACCAGGAAGGCACTGAGGATGCCGAAGATGCGGTATTTCATCCGGCAACGGTACTGGAAGAACTTCACCAGAGGGAACAGTATATAGGCAATCAGCCAGGCCAGAAAGAACGGGACAAGCACATTGCTCAGCCTGTTCAGCAACATCACGATTCCCACCAGTATCAGGACACCGATGGCTCCACGTATGAAACTATCAAACGTGATCTGCCCCTTCTCATTCGTCATCATCCTCGGCATTTCCTCCATTCGTATCCAACTGATCATCGAGTCTGATTCCCACCTCACCCAGATTGCTCACCGAAACGACCATCGGGATATATTCATCAGTCTGAGGATGGCAGACGCTGGCAGCAAAGAAGAGATTGTTACCCTCTACCTTGTCGAACACCAGACCCTCCAGAATACCCGTCTTCCGATAATCGTCATTCAGGAACCCGTCGAATGCAGCCTTCGTGAATGACTTGCTGAAGAAGACGCTACCGTCGGCACGGATAATACGCAAGGAGATACGATTGTCGACGTATTTCTGTCCTGTCTCATCCTTCACCATGCGGAGACTGTCATCAGGCGTACGGTTCACCACCACCTGATAATTCTTGCTCAGCCATTTCACGTCTGTCGTCTGATTATAATCCTGCATACGGATGGGAGCCTGCAATTTGGGCTTCTCCACTTTCGGTGCGATGATATCGTCATGCTTCTTCTTCTCACCACAACTGGCAACAAGCATGGCCAACACAGAAAAAAACACTATCTTTACTAGCTTCTTCATTACTTTTGGTTTAATGATTCAGCTGCAAAGATAGTGCTTTCTGAGTAAACAACCAAATATTTTTGATTTCTTTTTAGTTTCTACCGCCAAAACCGCCGCCAGGACCACCCATGCCACGACGACCACGCTGTGCACGCTGCTCCTCCATATCCTTCTGATAGCTCTTGAACTGCTCGGGAGTCAGGATCTTCTCCAATTCGGCATTGTATTTCTTCTGGTTCTCTTCTCTCTGCTTACGCATCTCCTCGAACTGAGCACGCTGCTCCTCAGTCATCTGGAAGCCACCGCCACCCATCTGGGGAGCACCCTGGCCACCCTGACCAGCCTGACCACCGCCACGACGGCCACCCATACCACCAGGACGGCCACCGCCCATACGGCCCATACCCATACCTGGGCCCATCGTTTCAGCATTCTTGGTGTTCAGTTCCAAGAGCTTCTTGGCCTGGTCTGCATCGAGCTTGTACTTCTCTACCATAGCGTCGGTGCGCTGCTTAATCATTTCTGTTCTGTCAAACTGTGGACGCTGTCCATTGTTGTCCTGTGCTACAGCGGTCGTACCCATCAGTACGGTGGCTGTCATAATCATAAAGAATCGTTTCATGTTGCTTTAATTTTTAATGTTTCTAAATGTTCAAACTTCTATCTATTTGACACCAAAAAAGCAAAAAAGTTTAATTGAAATAAAAAAAAAGTACCTGATTATGTATGCGGCAGCAAATTTTTCACTTTTCACTATTCACTTTTCACTTTATTTTTGTATCTTTGCCCATCATTTATCAACGAACATGAAAAGAATCATATACATATTGCCCATACTCTTGTTGGCACTCTGTGCCTGCAAGGGGGGAAAGGCAGACGAAGGCGGCATCTATCAGGCTACCGACACACTGCCGATGCTGATTACGCAGATACAGAAATGTTCACGACTCTATACGGCTGAGGTCAAGGTTCATAAGATCGTGACCCATGATGATGTGATCCGTCTGAGAGGCAGTCTGCTGCAGAAAGACTTCAATTTCAAGGTCCCTTTGGGCGAACGGAAGATTGCCATTCCCATGGATGCTACCCTGAAGGCCTACATCGACTTCAGCCAGTTTTCGGATAAGAACGTGGAGCGTTCCGGTGACAAGATTACCATCCTGTTGCCTGAACCGAAGATCGTCATGACCAGTTCGAAGATCAATCAGAAAGAGATCCGTGAATATGTCGCCTTTTCCCGTGCTCACTTCAGCGATGCTGAGATGGCCAACTATGAGCAGCAGGGACGGGCAGCCATCATCCAGAGCATTCCGCAGTTGGGTATTCTGGAAATTGCCCGTGAGAACTCTGCTCGCATCCTGGTTCCGATGCTGACAGAGCTGGGCTACCAGGAAGAGAACATCACCATTGCCTACCGTAAGCAATACGGTGTTGGCGATCTGAAGAAACTATTAGAGATTATCCCATGAGAAAAACGATAGAGAACATCCGAAGCATCACCGTTGCTGCAGCAATCATCGTGGTCGTATTGTTAGCAGTCTGGTTGTATCGTTCGTTAGGTGATGCCCGTCTGGAAGTGGGTGCAGACGACAGCATCGGGCTTACACCGACACAGATTGAGAGTATCAAGGCCGTTGGGGAATGGGAGTTTCTGAGCGTCAGCACGGAGGAACTGATAGACACCACCCGCAAGCGTCTCTTCAGCGACGACCAACTGGTACGTATCTATTACGGTACCCTGCGTCTGGGTGTCAACATGAAACAAGTAGAGCCGGGCTGGATCCAGCAACGTAACGACACCCTCTTCCTGACGCTGCCCAAGGTGGAACTCCTGGACCGCGACTTTATCGACGAGGCCCGCACGAAGTCGTTCTTCGAGAGCGGCACCTGGAAGGCAGAGGATCGCGAGGCCCTCTATAAACGTGCTTACAGGAAGATGATTGCCCATTGTCTGACACCAGCCAACCTCAGCACGGCAGAAGACAATGCCCGTGACAGTTTCAGGAAAATGCTGCGTTCTATGGGTTATCAGAATATAGAAATCACATTCGGGAAATAACAACAACACAAGAATAATGGACGGACTTAATCATATCCTGGAAGAATTGAGCGGCTGGCTGTGGGGTTGGCCAATGATTATATTATTATTAGGTACACATATCTATCTGACCATCATCCTCCGCTTCCCTCAGCGGAAGATATTCACGGCAATACGACTCTCTGTGAAGCGCGACCCGGATGCCACAGGCGATGTCTCTCAGTTCAGATCCTTGGCCACCGCTTTGGCAGCCACCATCGGAACAGGCAATATTATCGGTGTGTCAACAGCTGTTGCCTTAGGCGGACCCGGTGCCGTTTTATGGTGCTGGCTGACGGGTGTATTCGGTATCTCCACCAAATATGCAGAGGGACTATTGGCCATCAAATACCGTACGAAGACTCCTGAGGGGAAGATGCTTGGAGGTCCTATGTATGCCTTAGAGCGGGGACTCGGATGGAAATGGCTGGCCGTGCTGTTTGCCATCTTTACTGCCTGTGCCTCCTTCGGTATCGGCAACACGGTGCAAGCCAACGCCATCGCCACCCTCTCCTTCGAGACTTACGGGATTTCCCCATATATCACAGGAACTATTGTCTGTCTGATGACAGGCGCTGTCGTTCTGGGAGGTGTGAAAAGCATTGCCCGCGTTTGTGGCATGCTGGTACCCTTCATGGCGTTCTTCTATGTCATTGGCTGTATCACTATCCTCTGCCTGAATGCCAGTTATTTATGGCCAGCCCTGAAGCTGATTGTCGTCTCTGCCTTCAGTCCCCAGGCAGCAGGTGGCGGTTTCATTGGTACCACCGTGATGATGGCCGCCCGCTTCGGTATTGCACGAGGTTTGTTCTCAAATGAGTCCGGACTCGGTTCTGCTCCCATCGTCGCTGCAGCCGCCCAGACACGTAATCCCGTCCGTCAGGCACTGGTTTCCTCCAGTGGCACATTCTGGGACACAGTGGTCATCTGCGCCCTGACGGGAATGGTGATTGTGAGCAGCATCATCGCCTATCCCGACATCAGCTATGAGAACGGCGCCACACTGACAAAGGCTGCTTTCTCAAAGATTCCTGTAATAGGAACGCCCCTGCTTACCTTCGGTCTGCTTACCTTCGCCTTTTCCACCATTCTAGGATGGTGTTACTATGGCGAAAGAGCTGTGGAATACCTGAAAGGCAGGAAGTGGGTTATCGCCTACAGAGTCATCTATATCGTCGCCGTCTTAATCGGCAGTGTCATCAATCTGGCTATTGTCTGGAATCTCGCTGACTGTATGAACGCCTTGATGGCCATACCTAACCTGATCTCACTGTTGTGTCTCAGTGGCGTCATTGTGCATGAAACAAGGAAATATCTTTGGCAAGGCAGACTCGACGAAGAGATGGAAGGCACACTATGATGGAGGGCACTATTTCCGGGTCAGTTTCACGCAGCCGGTAACCCTGACGACATCAGCAGCAACCACGAAACGTACATCGTAATCACCAAAAGGCATGCCATAGATCCGTTCCGCATCGTCATGATAAGAGGGACGCGGATCCAAGGAAAGTGTCTGGCGTAACGTTTCCAAATCTGATGATGAAAACAGACGGGCCAGATGTTCTGGTATTTCCACCTCCAAGGATTTCCATGACGTCTGATCCACGAATCCGCTCTTAGCCTCCGGATGGCTGTCGGCATAGACCACATAGGGTTTGATATCATAGATAGGTGTGCCGTCCATCAGATCTGCCCCTTTCACATAAATCACCGGTCCCAGGTCCGGATGTTCTTCTATTCTGTCGAAACGTACACAGGAGAGTCCCAGATGATTGGGTCGGAAAGGAGAACGTGTGGCAAAGACTCCCATCCTGATATTTCCTCCCAGTCGCGGAGGCCTTACCGTCAGACTCCTGACTCCTGACTCCTGTCTCCTGATTCCCGAGAACTCCCAGATAAGCCACAGATAGTCGAAATCTTCAATCCCGCGAAAGGCCTCCAGATGGCGGTATGGCGGTTCGAAGACAATGCTCCCCGTGAGGTTCTCTGCAAGACCGCTTTGGCGCGGAATGCCGAATTTTGACTTCAACGGCGAACGGAAATGGGCTATCGGTACTATTTCCATCGGGTGCAAAGTTAGTTAATTTTATTGAAAATCATGTCAGCGGCAGCAATTTTTTCACTTTTCACTTTTCACTTTTACCTTATTTTATTATCTTTGCACTCAAAATCAACGGGATCGCAACTATGGATACGAGGATATTCCTTTTGGCACTGACCATGCTGTTCACAATAGGTCAAGCAAAGGCTGCTGACGACTACAAGCAGTCCCCAGAGTATTTGGCTCTGAGGGACTCCATGCATCACGCCTTCAACGATGGCGATAGTGCACGTTTCTTCCCTGCTGTCGCCAGACTGCAGGACTATCTGCTGAAACAGGGTGATCTGCATGCTTATTATACCCAACGATGCAATGAGATTGTCTTCCAATTGAACCGTCAAAGGATCTTCGAAGCCTATATGCTAGGACGTCAACTTTCCATCGAACTGCGAGAGAAAGGCCTCGATAAGGAAATGTACATGGCCTACAACATGTTGGGGCATATCAACCGTTACTGCGGCAACAAGGACGCAGCCAAGCGCAACTTCAACACCGTGATCAGCATGATGGAGAAAGCAGGCTATTACGAGAGTATGCCACCTATCTACATGAATCTGGTCAACGTGGAGTTGGACGATGATCCTGAGGAAGCCAGAAGGCTGCTCGACAAAGCCAAGGAAATCGCAGAGAAATATTCCCCGGAAAGGGTGTTCGACATCGAGACACGCAGGACACTCATCTATTACAACAGTGGCGACATTCCCAAATTCCTGGAAGGCTATAAAGCATATCAGGAGGGCGTGGCTGAAGGCAAGAGTTCCGTTCATGGCCGCAGCATCGAAGTATACTATCTGGCCACTATGGGAAAGATCGACGAGGCGGTGGCCTTAGCCAGGAATGAACTAGGCGATGAGGGTCGTGAAGCCATCACGAAAATCTACGAACAGTCAGGCCGCTGGAAAGAAGCCTACAATTCGTTGCGCCAGTTTATGAGCTCCAGCGATTCCGTGAACAATGTGGTGCTAGCCAACAGTATGAAGGGTATCCGTGAAGAGCTGCGTATCTATGATATGGAAAGGGACTCAGCCCGTCAACTTACCATCGGTCTGATGATTGCCGCCGTCCTGTTGGCGTTTCTGGTGGCAGCATTAGTCTATATCCACTTCTCCCGTCGTCGTCACATGAGCCAACTGAAGAAAGCCTACGACCACGCCCTGGAGTCTGACAAGATGAAGTCGGCCTTCATCCGGAATGTCACCCATGAGGTACGTACGCCACTCAACATCATCAGCGGTTTTGCACAAGTCATCGCCGATCCCGAACTCGTGGCCGGCCCCGAGGAGCGGCTTCATATTGCACAGATGATGCAGAAGAACACCCAACTCATCACGTCGCTCGTGGATGAGATGCTGGAACTCTCGCTCAACGAGAACACCCCGGGGAAAGTAGCAAAAGATGACTCCGTGGAAGTGAATGACCTGATACGCGACTTCCTGCAAGAGAATGAATACAAGGTCAACAAGAAGACTATCAAGCTACAATTTGAGAGCAGTCTCGAAGAAGATTTCCGTCTTCAGACCAACGAGGAGATGCTCAAGCGCGTTGTCACCCTATTATTCGACAATGCTGTCAAATACACCCAGGAAGGCAGCATCACCGTGATGGCCAGTGCCGATGACGAGCAGGTGACGCTGGCAATGGAGGATACGGGTACAGGCATTCCCGCTAAAGAAGCAGAGACCATCTTCGACCGTTTCGTCAAACTCGACACTTTCAAAGAGGGCCTTGGCCTCGGGCTGCCGCTTTGCAGAATGATTGTCAACCGTTTAGGCGGTTCCGTCAATCTCGACACAAGCTATAAGCAAGGTGCCCGTTTCGTAGTCAAATTAAACAGATAACCAGATATGAAGAAACAATTGTTCTTAATTTGCGCAGCAGTCATGTCATTTGCCTGCTGCCAGGCCGCCCAGAAGGTGGACGAGTTTACCACCAAAAGCGGTAAGAAAGTGACGATCACGTGCATCAAGCACGCCAGTATGGAAATCAATTACAACGGTACGGTGATACAGGTAGATCCCGTTGGCTTCGGTGTACAGCCCACGACAGACTACAATCAGTTCCCCAAGGCCAACATCATCCTGATCACCCACGAGCACAAGGATCACTTCGACCGTGAGGCCATCACCTGTGTGAGGACCCCTGCCACCAGCATCTATTCAAACAATGCCGTCTATAACATGTTCCGCAACAGCATTCCCCTGAAAAACGGCGATAGCATCGTCTATGCGCCCGACATCAAGATCGAGGCTGTCCCTGCCTACAACTACACGGAAGGCCGCACACAGTTCCATCCCAAAGGACGTGACAACGGCTATATCCTCACCCTCGACGGACTGCGCATCTACATTGCTGGTGACACTGAGGACATCCCGGAGATGGAGGCCATCAAGGATATCGACATCGCCTACCTGCCTTGTAACCAGCCTTACACGATGACGGTCGATCAGCTGGTGAAGGCAGCAAAGACCATCAAGCCCAAAGTGCTCTTCCCCTACCACTATAGCCAGACGCCTGTCGCACAGATCTCGATGAAGCTAGCAGGCAGCGGCATAGAAGTCCGCATCCGCGACTATCAGTGATTTTTCCGACCACGAATTTCACTAATTTCACTAATTTTCCATACGGACGATAAAAATTCGTGTAATTCGTGGTCATAATAGAACGTATTGTTTATTTCTCAATCTTATGTAATGAAGTATCGCCGGGCTTGAAGAGCAAGCCCGTGCATTTCTGTGCATCGGCCTTGTAAGCCTTCAATTCTATCTTGTTCCAATCAATCTGGTCCGTGCGCTGAGCCAGAGGCGCATGAGGAATCAGACTGCCGTCCTTGACCAGAATGACAGCAGGGATCCTGCCTGCCTCGATGGTCTGATAGCCACCTTCATACACCTTACCCGTCTGATAGTCAATCCACTTGCCCTTCGGCAGATAGACATCACGGCTGTTGCCACTCTCCAGGAGCGGAGCCACGAGCATCTGCGAGCCGAACATATACTCATCCTCCACGAGCCAGGCGCCCTTGTCCTGCGGGAACTCCACGAGCAAAGCGCGAACCATCGGCAGACCGCGCTCGGAGCAGTCCTTTGCCTGCGCATAGACATAGGGCATCAGCTTGTACTTCATCTCAGCACACTCACGGAAAGCCTGCGTAAACGACTCGGAGATCAGCCAAGGTTCCGTAGGAGGTGCACCGTGGGCACGGGTATGACTGCTCAGGAAACCGAAAGGCAGCCAACGGCGGTAGATATCTTCTGGAGAGGCCGTCACGAAACCACCCATATCATGACTCCAGAACGAAAAGCCGCTCAGGCCGAAGCTCAAGCCACCACGCAGGTCGCCCAACATACCTATATTATTAGTAGCCGCATCGCCACCCCAATGGAGGGCATAACGCTGACTTCCTGCCCATGCCGAACGCGCCCAGATGATACCCTCGCCAGGATGGTTGCGCTCAACGACCTCCCAAAGGGCCTTGTTATAGCGCAGCGGATAGAGGTTGTGCTCATAGAGTCCACCCTTGCCGCTATGATAGAAACCGTTGTAAGGCGCTGCCTCACCGAAATCGCACTTGATGGTAGAGACGCCCTGTTTCATCAGACCCTCGATTTTTGATTGATACCAATCAACGGTCTCGGGATTCGAGAAATCGAGGATAGCGTCTTCCACAGGCATACCACCCGTCGCATTCACCACATGCAGGCCCTTCTCGATGATCTCCGGGAAGAAGCGGTTCTTGGGCGTGAAGTAAGGCAACTGCCACAGACAGGTGTGGAAGCCATCCTTCGAGAGCTGCTTCAGCATCCCGACAGGATCTTCAAAACGGTCCTTTGCAAACTGATAGTCACACTGCCAGTCTACGCCGAACCAGCCCGTATCAAAGTGGATTACGTCTGAAGGAATCTTATGCGCCCGCAGCTGACGGGCTATCTCAAGACCTTCCTCCTGCGAGAAATAGGTGATACGGCTCATCCAGGTGCCGAAGCTCCACAGGGGCAGCATCGGTGATTTGCCCGTAATGTCCGTATACTCATTCAGGATATCCTTCGGTTCTCCGAAGAACACAAAGAAATCCATCAGCTCATCAGCCATAAACAAGCGCTGGGCACCAATATACGAGGCACCGAAGTCGCAGGTCACCGGAGCCGAGGTGTGCATGAAGATACCATAGCCACGATTCGAGAAGAAGAAAGGCACGGGCTTGTATTGCCCGTCGGTCTCAGGTCCCTGAGGGTCGGTCACAGAGAGATGCACCTTCTGCCCAACCTTATTCAGCGAGGTAAACGACTCACCACAGCCATAGATCCGCTCACCGGGCGACAGCAGGAACACAGGATTAATGCTGCGGGAATTATCCGAACCTCTCTTGATAAACGAAAACGGCTGCAACTTCACCTGCGTCGAGTCATTATCTATCAGATGCCTCGTCTGCGTCAACACCTTCCCCTTGGCATCCTTAATCACAATGCGGAAGGGATACTTCTGAATCTCGATGCAGCCAAATGCCGTTTTCTCAGCGACAAAACTTTTTTTCGTTTTGAAGCCCTCACAAAACATCACATCGTCAGCATCAGAATTCCTGGATTCCACCGGCGTGGTCAGCATCCTGATCCTCGCTGTCCTGGGACTCACCCACTCTATCTTGATCTTCAGCGCCGGATCATTCTCATACGCTGCATCCGGGAAATCCAGCATCTGCATCCTCACAGGCCAGTAGCCGTTAAGATTGAACGCCTGTCGCGGACTCATCCGATAGCGTTTCCACTGCACCAGTCCCTCACCCTTTGCAGCATCGAAACTCACGAGGCTATCCGCAAAGAAATACGTATTCGACAGGTCATAGAAGTCCGTCGACACATCCTTCTGCATACATTGCAGATACTGTACACCCGCATTCGTCTGGATCTGCGCATCAGCCGTCATCACGCTCCAGAGCGCACAGACAGCACATAACACTTTCTTTTTCATCTTCCTAGTTTTTAAGTTTTCTGGTGCAAAGATACAAACAATTCACTAATTTTGGGTCAAAATTAACAAAAATTGCGCCAAAGTTTGGATGTTTGCGATATTTTGCTTATCTTTGCATCATGACAATGTAACTCAACTATCATTTCCATACTGAAACAATGATTAGTAAGCAAGAATTATTTAAAACGATCTATCTCTATGTCATCCCCTACGCTGTATTGCTCATGGCGATACTCGGATTGATGTATCTGTATCCGAAGCCGGAGCTTCACCTGCTGCTCAACTCCCATCACTCCAGCCTTCAGGATACTTTCTTCAAGTATTACACCCTGTTGGCAGAATGGCCCTTGTATGCGCTGGCCCTGCTCCCTTTGCTATGGAAGAAAATCAAGATAACCATTTTCTTTGCCATATGTGAACTGACGGGCGGTGCCCTGCTACAGATATTAAAACACCTCTTCAGCTTCGACCGTCCTGCCAGTGTGTTCGAGCATTACAACAATCTGGCTCTGCCCCTGGTACAGGGTGTGAACTTGCATCATGGCAATTCCTTCCCATCAGGACACGCCTCCACGTTCTTCATGTTCTGCACCTGCCTTGTTATCATCCAGGCATGTTACTATAGCCAGAAAGACAGACCCCGCAACCTCAGGACCCAGATCCTGTTTAAGGCATCGTTGTTGCTGCTGCTGGTGTTTGCTGCAATGGGCGCCTACTCACGCGTCTATCTTTCCCAGCACTTCCTGTCGGATGTGTGTGTGGGCAGCATCATCGGTTTTACCACACCTTTCCTGATGTTCTACCTGTGCAGGAACAAGATTCTGAAACTTAAAAACGAAGATATAAAATGATGGCATTATTCCGCAAGGCGAAATCCCTATTCACTTCTCATTATTCATTATTCACTTTTTCCAGCATCGTCAGCATAGGCACACTGCTGCTTTACAATCTGCCGTTCTTCCGGTTCGTCATCGACAACAGCGAAGACGGTCCGTTGGGGCTTACATGGCTCATCATATCGCTGGTGATCATCATGTTGGCAGTGAACTTCATGATGACCTGCCTGGCCATGTTCTGCCTGAGAATCGTGGGACGGATCCTGCTGGCCATCCTATCGGTGATCAATGCCACAGCCGTATGGTTCATTCTGACCTACAATGTCATCATCGACGCCACCACTATCGAAAACGTGTTCAACACCAGATACTCCGAGGCTTCTGGATTCTTCAGTTGGGAGATGTGGCTCTTCATCCTTGTCTTTGGTGTCCTTCCCGCCTTGTTCTGTCTGTTCAAGCCAGTAGTCATCGGCAAGGCCAGGAAGCTGGGCATCTATTGCGGCTGCTCGCTGGCTGTCATCCTCATTGTCGGACTGTTGAACATCAACCAGACGCTGTTCATCAGTCAGCACGACACCGAACTGGGAGGATTGCTGCAGCCCTGGTCCTACATTGCCAACACCTATCGCATCATCAGTTTCAGTCAGGACAAACAGGCCGAGGAGATCAAGCTGCCCGATGGCAGGATCACAGACAACGAGAAGGCAGTGGTGGTGCTTGTCATCGGCGAGTCGGCAAGAAAAGCCAACTTCCAGCTCTACGGCTATCAGCGTGCTACCAATCCCCTGCTGTCGAAGCAGAAGGAACTGAAGGTGTATCAGGCCAACTCCTGTGCGACCTACACCACAGCCGGCACCAAGGCCATCCTTGAACCCAAGGACTGCGACGAGCTCTACGAGCTGCTGCCCAACTATGCCTTCCGTACAGGTGTCGACGTATCGTGGCGCACCTCCAACTGGGGCGAGCCCCCCATCCATATCGGTGAATACCTCACCGACCCCGAACTGGCCAACCTCTATGGTGTGAGCAATACCTACGATGACATCCTCTTCCATGGCCTTCGCGAGCGCATTGAGTCGAGTCCTAAGGACAAGGTGCTGATCATCCTTCACACCAGCACCAGCCACGGGCCGAAATACACCGATAAATACCCAAAGGAGTTTGAGGTGTTCAAGCCCGACAACATCGTCGATGCCTACGACAACACCATCCGCTATACCGACTACCTCATCGACGGCCTTATCAACACCCTTCGCGGGATGACCGACTGGAAGAGTGCCATGATTTTCATTTCCGATCATGGTGAGTCGCTCGGCGAGAACAAGATGTTCATGCATGGCCTGCCCATGAGGCTGGCACCCAAGGAGCAGTACGAGATACCGTTCCTGGTATGGACCTCGGAGAATTTCAGGACCTATAAAAGCAACCTGCCCCCAGTGCTGGAGCAGCATTACATATTCCACTCCGTCCTCAACCTGCTGTCTATCCAATCGCCTGCCTACAACGCAGACTACGACATTTTCCAACAATAATGTCACACTATTAAAGGCAATGTGCAAAAAAACTGCAAATTGTTTCATTTGTTCAGAGAAAAGTAGTACCTTTGCACCCCGTTTGAAGTAAAGTATAAAATATAAAGCATGAAATCAAAATTTTGTTTATCAATTTTAGTTTTAAGTCTTAGTTTTCAATCCATCAAAGCCCAAACCATAGAACCTAACCTCAAATGGGGCAAGCCAACGGAAGAAGAACTTAAAATGACAGTATATGACATCGAAAAAGATGCCGATGCCTTGATATTATACCATCAGACCTCTGTGAATTATAACTTCGTCAACGGTGATTTCAAAGTGTTTTACCGCATCAAAAGTCGTCTGAAGGTTCTCAAGCCAGAAGGGAAGCGGGTGGCGGATGAAAGTATCATGTATTATGAGAATGAAACGAACCGTGTCCGCAAAGAAGCCGTCCTGGGTCTTAAGGCAACGGCCTATAACCTCGAAAGTGGTAAGGTGGTCAAGACCAAGATGGAGAACTCGATGGTTAATACAGAACGCCTTGACAAGAACAAAATGCTGCTGAAGTTCAGCGTCCCCCAAGTCAAGGTAGGAACCGTCATCGAATATGAATACCGCATTGAGAGCGATTACTATGGCGACATCCGAGACTGGTATGCCCAACACGACATCCCCGTACTCTATACACAATATGAACTCTCCATACCCGAATGGTTTAAGTTCAACATTGAAGAGACGGGTGTCAATACGTTGGAAAGGCAACGGAATTCTGGCTCTATGACTCTGGCCTTCAATAATGGCGAGAACATGTTCCTGTCTACAGACGAAAGGACCTTCACAGGACACAACCTGCCAGCAATCAAGGATGACAACTGGATATGGCATGCAGAGGATTATGGCAATAAGGTAACAGCAGAATTGTCGGGCATCTACATCCCCGGTGAAGTCCACAAGAGCTATTCATCGACCTGGATGGACGTAGACAAGCAGTTGATGGGAGACGAGGACTTTGGCGACAGGATCAAGAGCAGCAGTCCGCTGAAGAACGAGATTCTTGCCGCTGGCATCCCTGACATCGCAGACAAGACGGAACGGGCTGCAGCCGTGTGGCAGCTTCTGAAGAAGAAGGTACGCTGGAATAAAGAGTATGCCATCTGGGGTAAGTCTTCCTCGAAAGTCCTCAAAGAAGGAACCGGCTCGAATGCCGACATTAACTTCCTCTATATGAATATGCTCAAAGACGCAGGCATCGAAACGACACCCATTGTCCTGAGACTGCGCAATAGCGGCATCTTGCCATTGTCTCACTCAAGTCTGAAGTACCTGAACAGTTTTGTGGTGGGCATTCATACGAACGACTCCACGATGCTGATGATGGATGGCTCTGTCGAGGACGGCTATTTCAATGTCTTGCCAGCTAGGCTGCTTGTGGAAAAGGCCCGGGCTCTGGTGAAAAACAATGATGGATATTGGGTGAATCTGCTCGAAGGTGCCAATAGCCGTATCGCCACAACGATTCAGGCTGAATTAGATGCAGAGGGGGTGCTGACAGGCTTTAAGACGAGCCAACTGATTGATGAATCGGCCGCCTCTCTACGTCAAAGCTGGCGCGAAGCGAAGGACAGCACAGAACTGATCCACAAGAAAGAGGAGCATGACGGCATCAAAATAGAAGACTATCAGCTGGAAGGCCGCCACGATTTCTCGCCGATGGTAAAAGAGACAATTACCTTCACCAAGCAATGTGATGCAGCCGGCGATATGATCTATCTGAATCCTCTGGTGTTCACTCCGATACAGGAATCCATCTTCACTGACGAAGAGCGTAACCTGCCTGTTGAATTCCCATGTAAGGGAACAGAGGTTATCAATGTCATTATCAACATACCGGACGGCTATACCGTTGATGAATCCCCTAAGCCTATCATATTGAAAATGGAAGGCATCTCTGCAAAGGTGATGGGAACAGTGAAAAAAGGCCGCATCAACATGCTCTATCAGCTCAATATCTCCAAGACCTTTTTCCCGCAGTCAGAGTATAAGGATCTGAAATCCTTCTTCGACAGGCTGGTTGAAAGCACCAAAAATATCATTACGATTAAGAAGGCAGGATGAAAGGATTGCTATTAGCACTGCTGATATGGCCTTGGGGACTGACTGCCTGGGGGCAGGAGCCGATTGCCATGACCAGCTCCCAGAAGGCTGTCATTGAGGAATCGTTGACAGATGTGGTCTGTGAAAGTGCAACGCACGCTGTTGCTCATTATAAAGAAGTGACAACCATCCAGAATGAGCAAGGTGCCTCACTGGCCAATTTCGTTTGCGCCTGTAGCAAGAATGACAAACTCTCCGCTTTTAAAGGGCAAGTCGTTGATGCCAGCGGAAAGGTTATCCGTAAGTTCAAGGAAAGTGACTTAAAGCGGACGGAGTATTCACCCTATCTGGCCATCGACGACTATCAGATGTATCTGGAATATACACCTCCGACCTATCCCATTACCATCACTTATGAATGGACGATTGACAGTCGCGACAATCTGATAGAATTTCCTCGTTTCTGTCCCCTCTCTGACTATGACGTCGCTCTTAAGAAGGCCGTCTATCGTCTGACTGTCCCGAAAGGCATGCAAATACGCCATGCTTTGAAAAACATTGCCCAAGATGCCAGTATCACTCAGGTTTCTCAAGACACACAACTGCTGACCCTTGAACTCACAGACTTGCCCGCATTCCAGGAAGAAACCTATGCACGACCCCTGCATGAGAGACTGCCCATAGCTTATTTCGCACCAACAGATTTTGTGTATTATGGCACAAAAGGAAGCCTGCGCAACTGGAATGACTATGGGAAATGGGAATACAGCCTCATCGAGGGGAGTGATGCTTTGCCAGAGACCTTACGTCAAAAGCTGCACCAGCTGACTGACGGTCTGACAACCAAGAGAGAAAAAGTAGAAGCCGTCTATCATGAGCTTGAGAAAACGACCCGGTACGTTGCTGTTCTCCTTGGCATCGGAGGCCAGAAACCCATGCCAGCCGCAACGGTCAGCAAAAGCGGCTTCGGCGATTGTAAGGGGTTGTCGAATTACATGAGGGCCATGCTGAAAGAAATCGGTATTGATTCCTATTATATTCCCATCAGCACCACTAATCGTCGTCTGCTGCCAGACTTTGCGAGCGTCGGACAGATGAATCATGTCATTTTGCAGGTTCCTCTGGAAAAGGATACACTTTGGCTGGAGTGTACCAATCCACAATTACCATTGGGCTATGTCCACGAAGATATTGCAGGCCATGATGCCATCGAGGTGAACGAACATGGAGGCAGACTGGTGCGGCTTCCCGTTTATGAAGACAGTACAAACCTCATGTGTAGCGATATCCATATACAGTTGGATCCAACAGGTGCTGCTGACATCTCATTCAAACGAACTGCACATAACAGGCAATATGAGCACTATCTGCCCCTGCTAAAGATGGATAATAAGGAACGTCAACAGACCTTGAATCGTATGATGAGGATTCCACAGGCTGAGATCAGCAATCTTGATGTCAATGAATCTGGAGCAGCTTTGACACTGGAAGCCAATATCAGGAGTCAGAAATATGCCACCATGACAGGTCAGCGGTTATTTGTCCCTCTTAATCCTGGTATTAATAGCTATACCATCCCATCAGCAAACAACAATCGCCAGGAAAGAATCTGGATAAAAATGGGTTACCTCGATGAAGACCACATTTCCCTCACCATTCCTGAAGGCTACGAGATAGAGGCATTGCCTAAAAGTGAGAAAATTGAGAAGCCTTTCGGGACGTTTAACTCTTCGATTCAGATAGATGGCCAGGAAATACGTGTGGCATATAGGCTGCTTATGAAGTCTGGTGACTATGACAAGTCTCTCTTTCCTGAACTCACAGACTTCCTGAAAACCATCAATAAGGCTTATAACCAACGTATTGTTATCAAAAAAACCAGCTAGCCTGCAGACTTTTGTAAAGAAATACGAGCCGTAATGTCGTGGGCAGTGAGCCGTAATGTCGTCGTCGACGACATTACGGCTCGTTCATGGTGTGCCTGTAGGCCGTCATTTTCTGCCGACTGTCGGTATGGCTGCGGAGTTTTTGCGGGAAGGCCTTCCAACACTTTTTTGAAAGCCATGTAACAAGTGTTGGAAGGCCTTGTAAAAAATCACATCAGCTAGCACGGATTGCAATGTGTGCTGGATGTGTGTCAGAAGTGTGCCGCCCGTCATACTAATGAAAACCACAAGATAATCAGCTACTTACGGTAGTCTTCATTTCTATGACACACATGTCACACATTAAAAAGGAAAAATTAGGGTAATAAGTTGGAAAAATAAAAATGGAAGGAGAGGAGCAGGAAGTGATGTGTGCAAATTGAATGTGTGCCGCCCTACCCGCTCATAATAGAATAGTAATATTTCTCCTGCTATGGGGTATGTCACATTGTGTCCCCGCCGTGACATTGTTGATTTGCAAAGATACGCAAATTGGGATTATTGAAAGTTTTCTCTCTTTTTCTTGCTTTTATCCAAATTAATTCTTATCTTTGCAACGTCTTCACTGCTGATGTAAGGTTACAAGCCGAGACAGATGGGTGGGGATGCTTTATATGGAAAGGCGTTATCTAACGCTTTGTCTTTGACTCTAAGGAATCTGGCAGTTCCAAATTGGTCGTCAAAAACAAAGCAACGGGTGATGCTCATTGGATGTGTAATACCTATGGTATTTGCATATCGCGTGGGCTTCGGCGTTGCTCGTTCTTACGACCAAGGCGATGCCAGAGCCTCTTAGAGTGGGACGAGTAGCAGATCTGACTCCCACGCTTTTTTGTATATTAGCCAGATAGGCTTCATTCCAACAACCGTTGCCATATTCCCCCGATGACACAAGACTCCACATTAGAGATTGTGTACAGGTGAATAGTTCATGCGGACGCGCTTCCAACTGAGGGAACCGTCGCGCCCGACATGGACGCGTACTATCCCGTAACGCCAAGCGAAACGGGATTTTTTTATTCTAATGTCACAAAATGTCCTGACCCCGATGTGACACGATGTCGAAATAATGACTTAATTATTTGGAACTTTCGAGAATATTTCCTATCTTTGCCTGCAAATAAGACAAAAGACAATGAAAAAGATTCTGAACTGGGTGCTCGCCGCCACCCTCATCTGCGGTGCATGTGTACTGAGTTCCTGCAAGCAGGCTAACGCTAAAGAGGATAATCCTGCACAAAAGGTGGTGAGCACCGAACTGATCCGCACCAGCCAGAGTTGGGACGGCGTGGAGCTGCCCGACTACCTGCAGGGCCGCCCCGAACTGGTGGCTGTGAAGTATGTATTTCCCGCCGGTCAGAAGCTGGGCTGGCACCACCATCCCGTGATGAACTACGGCATACTGGTGCAAGGTGAACTGACCATCATCGGACAGGATGGCAAGGAGAAGACCGTGCATGAGGGGGAGGCCGTCGTAGAGATGGTGAACACCATCCACCACGGTGAGAACCGAGGCACGAAAGACGTCATCCTCTACATGTTCTACCTCTCGCAGAAGGATCTACCCCTGGCCGTTCAGCACCCGGAGATCCCGCTGGAGTAAAACATCAGCAACATAACCCAAGCGTGCCGATCTGAACGATCGGCACGCTTGACTGTTTTATTTCACCGTGAATTCTATCCAAGTAGGCTCTAATGTGGGCGATTTGGCGGTGATGGACCCGTTGCCGGTGACGACCACCATGCACTTGCCGTGGAAGGCATGGCGCTGGGGAGCGGTGAAACGCTCCATGGAGGTCTGACAACCGTTGTCGGTTCCAAGAATGCGCCCGTCACCCTCGCCGATGAAATAGATCAGGTCGTCTGCCCAAGGACAAAGGTTGCCATCCTTATCTACCACCTCAGCCGTGATGAAAGTGGTGTTCTTGCCCTGATAGTCTTTTGAAAGACGGATCTTGGCGGGAGGGCCAGCGGTCTTGATGGTCTGCTCGCCAACGACCTGTCCGTTTTTGCGGGCTACTACCTTCACCTCACCCGGGTCGAAGATAACCCGCCAGCCTACGTGATACTCGCTGTTCATGCGGGTGGTCATGTTGTGGCTGGCATAGCGGCCATCAGGATTCTCGCCAGTCTTCTGGCGCACACCCTGACTCTTGCCGTTGATGAAGAGCTCCACCTCGTCGGCATTGTTATAGTAACACCACATGTCAACATAGTCGCCAGCCACCCAGTTCCAATGGGGGAAGAGATGCAGCACGGGCTTGTCAGTCCACTCACTCTGATACATATAATAGGTATCCTTGGGGAAGCCGGCCAGATCGATGAGTCCGAAGTAACTGGAGCGTGCAGGGAAGCCATAAGGCGTAGGCTCGCCGATATAGTCCCAACCCGTCCAGATATACTGTCCGCCCACAAAGTCGTTATGCTTTACCACATCCCAGGTTTCCTCGTGCGTGGAACTCCAGGAGGCATGGAAATTATCGTAGGCAGAACACATATAAGTGGGGTCGGTATAAGGCAGCCACCATTCCTGTGGTGCCCATGTGATGGAGTCGGAAGGCATCTTATAATAGCCTCTCGTCTGCAAGGCCGACACACTCTCTGAGAAGATGAAGGGCTTGCCCGGGAAATTCTTCGGCACATCCTTCACCCACTGGTGGTGATAGTTGAAACCGATGATGTCGATGGCACCGCTCTTGAAGAGGTGGTTGTTGGGCGAGGGCTCGTTGCAGCCAGCCAGGATAGGACGTCCTGAAGGGTCGTTGCGCTTGACGATATCAGCAAGATGTCGCGTGAGAATGGAATTGGGGCTCAGCTCACCGTCCTTGGCCAGTGTCGAAGCATCACGCGAGGCATTCAAGAGAAGATTGGCCTGCTCCAGTGACAGTTCATCAGAGCCACCACCCGACCACTGTTCGAGTACCTCATTGCCAATCGACCACATCAGGATACAAGGATGATTACGGTCGCGCACCACGAGATCGGTCAGGTCGCGCTCATGCCACTCGTCGAAGAAGCGGGCATAGTCGTTCTGGGTCTTTTTCTTGCGCCACATATCGAAACTCTCATCCATCACGATGAGTCCCATGGTGTCGCACATGTTCAACAGTTCAGGAGCGGGAGGATTGTGTGAACTGCGGATGGAATTGACACCCATCTGCTTCAGTCGCAGAAGTTTACGGTGAAGGGCATCCTCATTAAGGGCAGCCCCCAGGCAACCGAAGTCGTGGTGCTCACAGACACCATTCAGCTTGAAGTTCTTGCCATTGAGCCAGAAGCCCGTCTGAGAATCAAACCTGAATGTACGGAAGCCTGTGGTGGTCTCGTAGGTATCCACCACCTTACCGCCCACTGACACCTGCGTACGTACCTTATATATATGAGGGGTCTCACACGACCAGAGCATCGGTCTGGCAATGGTGATTACAGACTTCAGGCCCGTCGATTCTCCGACGACCTTGCCCTGAGGATCAATCAGCGTATTCCTCACAACAGGGGCCGTCCCCTTTGTGGGATTGTCGAGCGTGACATCGATATCAAGACGACCTTTGCCTTTGACGACAGAAGAACTGGCAGAGACACCCCAGTGAGCCACATGGACGGGAGCAGTCTTCGTGAGCCACACATGACGGTAGATACCACAACCAGAGTACCAACGGGAGTTGGGCTGGTCGGAGTTGTTCACACGCACCGCCACCACATTATCGCCCTCTTTCACAAATGGCGTGATGTCGTACTCAAAACTCGAATAGCCATAAGGCCGATGCCCCACTTCGCGCCCATTAACATAGACAGTGGAGTTCATATAGACACCATCGAACTCAATATAGAATTTAGAATTAAGAGTGAAGAGTGAAGAGTTATGATTACTTACAGAGCGAGAATTATCCGCAGCAGAGTAATCATAACTCTTAGTTCTTAATTCTTCATTCTTAGTTATAAAAAAGTGCTTGCGATACCAGCCGATACCGCCAGGCAGGGCACCGCCGCCTGCACCACTGGGATTGCTGACATAGAAATCGCCCTCGATGGCCCAGTCGTGGGGCACATCCAGAAGGCGCCATCTGCTGTCATCAAAATCTGTCTTTGACATGATGATGGAGTCGCCCAGTGTAAAGCGCCAGTTCTTATCAAAACTCTGTCTGTCTCTTGCCTGCGCCGTCAGTGCCAGAAGTACTGCAGCCAGTAAAAACAATATCTTTCTCATAATGGGTGTCGGTGGTTAGAGTTGCACACTTACTGCCTTGCCGTTATAGTCTACCATCTTACCCTCTGGATTCTCGAGGTTCAGTGCCTTCGGGGCATCTTTTGTAATGAGTACCACATTAAACTGACGGTTCTTCAGCATGCCGTTGAACTGTCCCTTTCGGGCACCAAAACTGACGGTCTTCGACGCATCATCATAGGTGATATCGATAGTGGCATACTTACCCTTCTCGTAGTTATAGTTGGTACCCTCGTCCTCATAGAGCTGGAACGAGCCGTTCTGTCCGGCATAGATATAGAGATTGATGAGTTCAGCGGGTTTCTCATCGCTCCATTCCATCTCAGGACCGAATGGGATAATGGCACCCTCACGCACAAAGACAGGAATCTGCTCGTAAGGTGCATCCACGATCAAACGCTGACCACCCTCTACATACTCGCCACTATACAAATCATACCAGCCGCACTGCCTGGGGAAATAGACTGAGCGATTACGGGCCTTGTAATAGCCCACGGGACAAGCCATCAAGGCTGGGCCGAACATCCACTGGTTGCCGATATCTTCTACCTCCTTATCACCGTTGAAGTCCATCACCAACGGACGCATCAGGGTATAGTCCTTGAAGTGTGCCCAACCTGCCATTGAGTAGAGGTAAGGCATCAGGCGATAGCGCAACTTATCGTAATAGACAAACGACTTATAGGCAGGATGATTGTCAGGAGCAATGTTCCAGATCTCGCGCAAAGGCCACTGACCATGAGAGCGGAACAGAGGGATGAAGGTGCCGAACTGGTTCCAACGTGTCTGCAACTCACGCCATTCCTTCAGGTCCTCGTTCTCCTGACCAGTCCGATCGAAGAGCTGCTGGGCTGCCACATAACGGTTCTCCACGCAGAATCCGCCCTGGTCCATACCCCAGAAAGGTAAGCCGGAGATGGAGTAGTTGAGTCCTGCCGTCATCTGCGCACGCATATCCTCCCAACGGGTACCGATGTCACCACTCCAGGTAGCCGTAGAGAAGCGCTGCTCGCCAGCAAAGCCGCTACGGGTGAGCAGGAACACACGAGGCTCATCCTTCTTCCCCTTCCAGACAGAGCGCTGACCATTATAGATAGCATCAGCATTCACGGTACTATAGGCATTGAAATACTCTGTCGATGTGCCCAAGGCTGTGGGACCTGAGAGGGCCTTGCGATACCACATCGGGGTGCAGTCGCGCACATTGGGCTCTGAGGCATCCATCCACCAGGCGTCAACCATTGAACATTGACCATTGACCATTGAACCTTTGCTAAGGCCTGTGTACAGATTCTCGTCCATCTGACGCCAGAACATCTTACGGGCACCGGCATCGTAGGCATCGTAGAAACCGTTCTTATAGCCAGGGCCTACCCAGTCGTGAATATCATCTGTAGGCGACTGGATATACATCCAACCCTTCGCATCCAGTTCCTTGTAGTTGTCGGTATTGCAATAGAACTTAGGCCAGACGGAGATCATGAAGCGTCCATGCATCTGGTGCACATTGTCGAGCATCTGCTGCGGATTGGGGTAGCGAGACGCCTCGAACTGATGGCTACCCCACTGATCCTCAGGCCAGTAGTTCCAGTCCTGCACGATATTATCGATGGGGATATGACGCTTGCGGAACTCAGCCAGTGTGCCCTCTATCTCCTCTGAGGTCTTATAGCGCTCACGACTCTGCCAGAAGCCCAGCACCCATTTGGGATAGAGACTGGCCTTGCCCGTCAGCGTGCGATAGCCAGAGACCACCTGATCGAGATTCTCACCAGCAATGAAGTAATAGTCCATATCCTGAGCCATCTCACTCCAGATGCTCAACTGCTCGCGTTCCGTCTTATTACGGGGCTCAGCCACACGAAGACCACAATAAGCCTCACCGCCATCCGGCTGCCAATCTATGCGCAGCTGAACACGCTTGCCTTTCTGCAACTCCATCGAGAACTTATAGGCATTGGGATTCCAGGCAGTACGCCAACGCTCAGGCACCACCTCCTTACCATCGATGTACACCTTGACGTAGCCGGAGTAATAGAGGATGAACTGATATAGTTGAGAGACGTTAGGTTCGATAAAGCCCTCGTAAGTGACGGTAGCACCCATCAGGTTGATGCCCTTGGGGAAGTTCTTGATGCCGCCGTTATCCGTCTTCAGTGCAATCTCAGACTTCGCGGGGGTACCATATTCGTAATAGATACTGTCCTCATCACGGACGAGTTTTTTCCCCATACGATCCACATAAGTACCTGTCAGATGACCAGCCTTACCAGTTCTGTCGTAGAGCTTGAAGGCGCGGTTCAACTGCAGATAGTCGTTGGGATTGCCAAAGCGGCAGTAGCTGTAGCTGTCCCACAGCAGACCATAGTTCTTATTCGAGAGCACAAAGGGGATTGACACCTTGGTATTATACTGGAACAGATCCTCGTTCTTACCCTTCATATTGAATTCCTCGCTCTGGTGCTGACCCAAGCCATAGAAAGCCTCATCCTCAGGTGAATCAAACTTCATCTGCCAGGTCAGACCATGCTTCGCTTCCTCGGGAACGGTGTAACCTGTCTTCATACCCA
Organism: Prevotella sp.; assembly: GCA_016290175.1. Lineage (GTDB taxonomy): Bacteria > Bacteroidota > Bacteroidia > Bacteroidales > Bacteroidaceae > Prevotella. The sequence goes on from JAEETD010000011.1 coordinate 33,894, forward strand.
GTTCGCGTTCAGGTACCGTAAAGTCCCAGAATTTCTTGCCGTCCTTTGCCTCCTTCAACAGTTGCCTGCCTGCAGCATCAAAGAAGGTCACCTCGCCAGTAGCCTTCTGCACCACAGCCTTCACATTCCTGGCTTTGACCACCACCGTCTCACCTTCCTCACTCACCGTGTAGCTGCCCTTTACAGGAGCTGCCTGCGGCACAATCATCAGCGAAGCCGGTTTGTCTGGCAATGCATCCTTCGAAGTAGCACGCACCCGGATGATGTTGTCGTTCATCACCTCCAGACGGATCACTTTTGCCTGACCGTTGTCAGGACAGATAGTCACATAGTTTCCATTGGTCTTCACATCTGCCGCCATCAACACTCCTGTTGTCATCAGGGCAGACATCATACATAATAGTTTCTTCATAATTCAGTTTATATTAATCTTATTCGTCTTCAATAATCGTTGCCTCCTCAATATCCGGATCCTCTATCGGCAGGGAGATGGTAAACACCGTTCCGCCGCCAGGATTATCTTCGGCCTTGATCGTGCCGTGATGGGCATCCACAATCTGCTTCACCTTGTCGAGTCTGAGATTCTCCGATTCATCACCGAGGAAGGGCTCGAACATGTGTGGCTTGTGTTCATCAGGGATACCGATACCGTTGTCGGCCAACAGCAGGACCACACGCTTTTCCGACGGCTTCAGGGCCGTTACCTGAACTTTACAGGTAGAAGGACCGAACTTCACCGAATTGGCCAGCAATATCTCAAAGGCCTTACGCAACTGAGCCTCGTCGAAAGCCATGGGAATGGAATCAAATGGCGAGTTGAAGGTCAGCTTCAGCTTCTTGTCTTCCTGTGGTTTGTAGTTATCGCAGAAGTCCTTCAGGACGGCCACGATATCGCCCTCGCTGCGATGCACCTCCAGCTTCGGCATCGTGGGCGGCATGTAACTCTTGTCATCAACGACCTCCGACTCATGGATCACCTCTACCGGTTGTTCCGCTTCGGTCTTAGCCTTCTGGATTTGCAGTTCTTTCATCATCTGGGCACGCATCTCGCTCATCCACTGATGCTTGTCCTGCTCCCTGCGGAGCATTTCCATGTCGGTTCTCTCCTTCTGTTTCTTCAGTGTCCACTTTACAAACAGCCAGGCGCCTAAGGCGATGAGGATCATGTAGAGCAGGATCATCCAGCGTGTACGATAAAGTGGCGGTCGGATGGTAATGTCGAGCAGACTCTCTTCCGTACCCAGCGAACCGTCATCGTTGAGAATACGCACATGAAGTGTATACGATCCTGCACGCAAGGAGTTGAACGTAATGTTCGGGTTCAGTTCTGAGGTCTTCACCCAGTTCTCGTTAAAGCCCTCCAACATATAGGCAAAGCGCTTGTGATTGTTGATGCGAACCTCATTCGTTGCCAGCTGTATGGTAAACTGGTCGTTGAACTTCAAGGTCAGCTCCCTGCACACATCCAGCGCCTCATCCAGAATGACGCGACCGTCAAACTTCTTGCCTACCTCCACATCCTGATCTAAGATCTGCAGTCCGCTGAAGACGGGATGCTCCTTACTCGTGTTTTCCTGCAGCAAGGCCGGATCTATGATATCCACACCACCCTGTCCGCCTATCAACACCTTACCGTCGCGTGTCAGCCAGGTAGAACGCTGGTTATAGGTAGCCTTCTGCAGTCCGTCACGGCTGTTGAAACTGCGGATGGTAAACTGCCAGGTGCCGTCGTCCTGCTTCTGGGGCACGACATTCGAGACACCATGATCCGTCACCACCCAGACACCGTGCTGCTTATCCTCGATGATGGAGTTGACACCCGAGCCGAACAGACCGTCGGTCATATCAATCAGTTTCTGGAACTTGGTCTGTGGGTCGTAGACGATGATGCCTACGTTAGAGCCGTGCCAGATCAGTCCCCGGCTGTCCTCAATCACATAATTCGTATTACCTACGCTGACAGTAACATTGGGATTCTCAGGAATCTCCTGATTCACCAGCTGATGACTCACTGGATTTACCAGGGAATAGAAATGACCCGAGCCTACCATCAGCCAGCCCTTCTTCGTCCATCCCACAGAATTCAGGTAATCGCCGGGAACTTTGGAGTTCTTGGAGTCCCAAGTGGTGTACTTCTTTGTCTTGGGGTCCCACATCTGCAAGCCGCCGCCCAGGGTACTGAACCACAGACGTCCCCACTTGTCCTCCGTCAGCGCCCATACGCTGTTGTTGGCCAGTCCGCCTGGTGAAGCCTGCACGTTGATGATACTGGCCTGTGTAGGATCGGAGGCAGAAGGGATGGCATGCGACAGACCGCCATTGTAGGAACCGAACCAGATTGTGCCGTCGCTGGCCGCCCAGGAGCCGACCACGATATTGCTCACCAGTCCGCTATTGTCCTTTGTGAAATGATTCACCACCTCACCTGTCTTGGGGCTATACACCAGAATACCCTGATCGTTGGTGCCCAGCCAGTAGTTACCCTGCTTATCCTCGCAAGTTGTCGTGACATCACCCAGATCCACGCTCTTCAAGCTGGCAAGGCCTCTGACATACTGGTTCACGCCGTTCTTATATGAACCGATCCACATACTGCCATCATCAGCCTGGTAGATAATACGGAGTGTGTTATCGCTGATAGAAGTCTCATCATATTTATTATTGAAGAACTGCTTCCAGTGTTTGTTCTTCAGGTCGATGACAACGAGTGCATCGTGGTCGCACACCAGCCATAGCCACTCATTCTCGTCAACCACCAGATTCCATACCATCAGCGGGCCGGGCACACCTTCGATTCCCCTTGAAGCAAGATAGTCCGGAAGTGAGGCATACCACTTGTTGGTCTTCTTCTCATGGATAAACAGCAGGCTCAGGACGCTACACCAGTAATTACCCTGTCTGTCGACGTAGAGCCGGTACTCCTGACTGTCAATACCGCCTGTCTCATACATCCAGCGGTCTACCCAGTCCACCTGTCCCCTGTTACCATCCATACAGACCAGTTCACCATTGTTGGTGACCATCAGCAGTTTGTCGCCATCCTCCGCTACTGTCGAAATGCCGAAACTGGGATTCAGCTCCTTATCACCATAACCCAGTTTGATGGTGGTAATCTTTTTATCCTTCGCATCGGGATGGTAGATATACATCGCCTTTTCGAAGTCCTTCACCCAGATGTTCTTCTTGGAGTCGATATGTAACCATTCCACATTACAGTCTATGCCCAACTTAGCCAGTTCCCTGGAAGCCTTGCGCTCGAAGGTTTCCGTCACCGGGTCGTAGACACAGTAGTTCATGCCCTGTCGCATCCACAATTTCCCGTCTGCTGCTTCAAACACGCGGTCCACATAGTTGTCACGCATGGTGGTGGTGTCGCGCAGATTGGAATAGAAGGTCTTCACCCTATAGCCATCATAGCGGTTCAGGCCATAGGGGGTTCCGATCCACACGAAACCCTTGGAGTCCTTGAAGATACAGTTTATCTGAGAACTCGACAAACCGTTCGGTGTGTCAAGCCTCCGGAACTTCATATCAGGAATCAATGACGTCTGCGCACCCGCTGTCAGGCAGAGAACCGTCAGACAAAGAACAATCACTTTTCTCATATCCATTTTTCACTCTTCACTTTTCACTTCTCCCTTCTTCCTCTTCCATCATCACCGCCTCTTCTATCTCCTCCTCCTGATCATCCTCGGCAGGCGACACTTCTGCATCGGCAGATGGCTTGTCTTCTTTCTTTCCGAGTCCTTTTAACACTTGGGCAATCCTCTTGCGACCGAAGAACAGAAGGCCGATTATCAACGCATACAGGATCCATGCCCACCACGAACGATACCAGGGCGAGAGGATCGTGATGTCAAGTTCACTCTCCTCCTCATCCATCGTCCCGTCGTCATGCAGGATGCGCACACAAAGCGTATAACTGCCCGGCGGCAAACCCATATAGGTAATATCAGCCTGGCCGTTCGACGTCTTTATCCACATATCATTGAAACCCTTCAGCCTGTAGGCAAACCGGGTATTGTTGTTCACACCGCCATTGTCTGAGGCCATCAGGATCGTAAACTGGTTCTCGTTGTACTTCAGCTTGATGCTGCGCTGCTGATCGAGTGCCTCGTCCAGGATGACGCGGCCGTTGACCTCGGCCCCCACCTCCACCAGCTGGCTGAAGAGTTCCAGTCCGCTGAACACGGGATTCTCCTTGCCATTGTTCTCATTCAGGCTAAGCGTGCTGATGATGTCCAGTCCTTCCTGACCGCCGACAAGCAGATGTCCGTCGCGCGAACAGTAGATGGCACGCTGGTTGAACGGTCCCGGCTGCAGGCCGTCACGGTCATTATAACTACGCACGATAAAGGTCCAGGTGCCATCCTCCTGCTGCTGGGGGATGATGTTCGACACGCCGTGCTCCGTAGCCACCCACATCGTGTGTCGCGTGTCCTCAGTCACGGAGACCGCATTCGAGCCGTGAAGGCCCGACTTCATATCCAACAGCGTGGTCTGGTTGTTCTTCCTGTCGAACACAGCCACACCTGCCGGCGAACAGAGCCAGATGAGCCGGCGGCTGTCCATCACGGCGTGGGAGGTGGCACTCGATATCGTGATGGCCTTCGTTCCTTTCGTTTCAGCCAGCCAGCCGTTCACCACCCTGAAGTTGCCCGGGTGGATCAATGCAAAGTATTCCGAATTACCTAGAATTATCCAACCGTTCGACGCCGTAGAGATACTGTTCGTCCAGACGGTATTCAGAACGGAATTATCCGAAATGAAACTGCGCTGCTTGCCGGTCTGCTTGTCTATTCTGACAGCGCCGCCACCGAGCACGCCCACCCAGATGTTGCCCCAACGGTCTTCCGTAATGCCCCAGATGTTATTGGTCACGAGCGCACTCCCTGGGTCGGTCGTACGCAGGTTGCTCCAATTACCGTCCTTATACTTCAGGATACCACCTTCATACGTTCCGAACCACAGGCTTCCGTCCCTTGCCGCATAACTGCCCACGATGATATCGCTGGTCACGCCGAGCCGACGTTTCGAGAAGGTATCCACGGGCTCCAGCGTCTTGGGGTCCATCTTGATGATACCGCCATCATTGCGGCCTATCCAGTAATAGCCCTGCCGGTCCTCACAGATGGTGTTGATATCACCGATATTCAGACTCACGAAGTTCGACATCGACTCCGAGCACATGGCCACACCGTTCTTGTAAGTAGCCACCCACATTCTTCCCAGCTGATCCAGATAGAGATGCTTGCAAGTGATGTCGGGCAACGAGGAATCATCGCCTTTCACGTTCGTAAACTGGCGCCATTCCTTCGTCTTGAAGTCGAGCACCAGCACGCCGAGGTGGTCGGTAGCCACCCAGAGGAATCCCTTGTTGTCGTAGCAGATCTCCCACACCAGGATATTGTCGGGCACATTCTCGAAGCCCTTCGCCCGCATGAACTCTGTCAGCGTGGTGTACCAGCGGTTCTCATGCTTATTAAAGATATAGGTACCTGTCGAGTGGGTAATCACCCAGATGTTATCCTCCTTATCCACCGTCACCCAATAGTCATTATAGGCATCGAGGGCGCGCTTCACATAGTCTTCCTTCCAGACCACCTTCCCGTGAGGGCCGTCAAGACACATCAGCTCGCCGTAGGTCGACACCAGTATCATGCCCTCCTTGCTTTCCGCATAGGCCGACACGCCGAACTCCTTCGGGAATTCCTGCGGACCATAGCCGAAACTGAAGTGCTTGACGAGATCCTTGGTGGGATCGAAATAATAGAAGCCATCCTCGTAGGTCTTCACCCAATAGCTCTTCTCGGAATCCAGATGAATGCTCTCGATGCTTCCTATGATGCCCTGCTGGTTGAGCCAGCGGGCCGGCGTGCGGTCCACGGTCTCCGTCACGGGGTCATAGAGCGAGTAGTTCATGCCCTGCTTCAGCCAGAGCCGTCCACCGTGCCCTTCCTGTATCTCGTCTATGCGGTTGTTGCGGAGGGTCGTGGTGTCCTGGTCGTATGAAAAGAAAGTCCGCACCCGGTAGCCGTCATAGCGGTTCAGGCCGTAGCCCGTACCCAGCCATACATATCCGTGGGAGTCACGGATGATACTGTTCACCATCGAGTTCGACAGTCCTTCACGGGTGTCTAATCGCTTGAATTTCATTTCAGGTATCACACCTGCGCATACTTCCGTTACCAAACAGAATACTGTCATTAGGAAAGATAGCCGTTTCATCGATAGAGTCATTTAATTCTCGTTAGTTGTCATTTCATGTCACAAAAGTAAGAAAAAAATGCGAGCTGTGCAAACATTCTGCAAAAAAACACGCATAAATGGCAAAATATTTGGTAATATCGAAGAAAAAAACTACTTTTGCAGAGAAATTTTATCAACACATAATTAATTAACAATGAATCAACAAACAGAAACAGGTAGCAAGTCCTACCTCATCAGTATTGTGATGGTGGCCGTCCTGGGCGGTCTGCTATTCGGTTATGACACCGCAGTGATCTCTGGAGCCGAGAAGGGTCTCCAGGCGTTTTTCATGGAAGCCAAAGACTTTGCCTACACCGACGGCTGGCACGGCTTCACCTCTGCCTCAGCCCTCATCGGCTGTATCATCGGTTCCGCCCTCTCCGGTTTCCTGGCCACGAACCTCGGTCGTAAGAAGTCATTGATCATCGCCGGTATCCTCTTCTTCATCTCGGCGCTGGGATCGATGGACCCCGAGTTCATGTTCTTTGAGTACGGCCAGCCCACCTACTCGCTGCTGATTATGTTCAACATCTACCGTGTCATCGGCGGTATCGGCGTCGGTCTGGCCTCTGCCATCTGCCCGATGTACATCGGCGAGGTGGCACCTTCCAATATCCGTGGTATGCTCGTCAGCTGGAACCAGTTCGCCATTATCTTCGGTCAGCTGGTGGTCTACTTCGTCAACTTCTTCATCCTTGGCGACCACATCCAGCCGCTCGTAGAGGAGATGGGTAAGGGCATTGCCGCCATCAACCCCGCAGCACAGTGGACCGTCACCACCGGTTGGCGCTATATGTTCGGAAGCGAGGCTGTGCCCGCAGGACTCTTCGCCCTCCTGATCTGCTTCGTGCCTGAGACCCCGCGTTACCTCGTCTCAGTCGGTCAGGACCAGAAGGCCCTGGGCATCCTCTCCAAGATCAATGGCTCAGGCAAGGCCGCCCAGATCCTGCAGGATATCAAGGACACCATGGTGGTGAAGACCGAGAAGCTGCTCACCTATGGTGCCATGTGTATCTTCATCGGTATCATGCTCAGCGTGTTCCAGCAGGCCGTAGGTATCAATGCCGTGCTCTATTATGCACCGCGCATCTTCGGTGATATGGGTATGGACGACCCGATGATGCTGACCGTCTTCATGGGCATCATCAACATCTCGTTCACGCTGGTGGCCATCTTCACCGTCGAGAAGTGGGGCCGCAAGCCGCTGCTCATCTGGGGTTCGTTAGGTATGGCGCTGGGTGCCTTCGGTGTGGCAGTTACCTTCGGTAACGAGAGCCTTGCACTGGTCACCGCTGCCTCACTGCTCCTCTATTCAGCCTGCTTCATGTTCTCATGGGGTCCCATCTGCTGGGTGCTCATCGCCGAGATCTTCCCCAACACCATCCGTGGTGCAGCAGTGGCCATCGCTGTGGCAGCACAATGGATCTCGAACTTCATCGTCTCGTCGACCTTCGTGCCCATGTTCAACATGCACCTTACCGAGGGCGATGACTTCGGTCACTGGTTCACCTACGGCCTCTATGGCATCATCTGCGTCATTGCAGCCCTGTTCGTCTGGAAGCTCGTTCCCGAGACCAAGGGCAAGACGCTCGAGGATATGACCAAGCTCTGGCGCAACAGGAAGTAATCTCTTGTGGATTTACATATTTTAGGCTCGCAGCGATTGTTGCGAGCCTTTTTTGTATCGTGACAGTTACAGTTGTGACAATTAGAAATCGAGGCCACAATATGCCTTATAATGCTTTATAACTAATTGATATATAGATAGTTATATATAATATAGGAAGAATTGACACCCCTCAAAAACGAACTGTCACAACTGTAACTGTCACAATCAGGCATCAATAATTCTTCTAAAAGGTTGATATACAATGATATACGAAATTAGTAAAGCGACTGCGCCCGCTATGCCGAACCTCGGTAAAGGCACAAAATGTATCAAATTCCTGCTCACGCAGGCCTCAAAAGACATGTACGAACCCCTCGTTCCGATGTTTTTCCCAATCTTTGGCGCATACATCTGCGATGCGGAATTACAGTATCCCGACCGCAGTTGGAAGAAAACATGCGGCATGATGGCCCAGTCTTCTCAATAACTAGCCATTATTGCGCAAAAAAACACCCTTATCCGACAATAAGGGCGGGTTATTAAGGAGAAGTGCCTGATCCTTTTTGCCTAAGAAAATCCCCTGCGCTACATCGCGCAGGGGATTTTTCTGACAGATTTAATGGAAGAACCGGCTGAGGAAATCGTAGAGCGGGCCTTTGCCAACGCCCTCCGCCATGTGGTGCGTCTTCTCGCTGTAGATGGTATGCAGGCTGTCGGCCTCCTTATGCAAAGCGGCTGCCTGGACACTATCCCCCTTGGCTGCCATCTGAGAGGCTTTCACAAGCACCTGATTATAGGCACGGGTATGCGCCTCGGTGAGCACCTTCCAATGTTCGATGGTGTCGTTCTGAGCCGTACCGCCCGAATGGCTGTCGGGGCCAAGGCTTACCCATACATTGCCCGGCTCACCCACGATGATGATGGGCTGGAGCGTGCCGTAGAGTGTGCCCTCGGCCGGCATGACCTTGTAGATCAACAAGGAATCGAGCGCAATCTCAAACTTACCGTTCTTGATCTCAACGGTGTCAGACTTCACCGTGGTGGTTGACATATCCAGCGGTTCGATGACAATACGACGGCCTTCCATGCTGCTGTCGGAAACAGATCCGTAGACACGGCATGAGCCCGTGGATTTCTGGGGCTGGCAACCGACGATCGTCATGGCTGCGACAGCCCAAAACAATAATACTTTCTTCATATATTCTTTTCTGTTAAATTACTTTCTTGCTGAGGTATCGCGGATGACCAGCTGCTGCGGGACTATCTTGCGGTAGATCCTGGTATCGCCTGCGATATTCCTGAGAAGCAGCTGACAGGCGGTCTGACCCATCAGATGCGACTGGTCTTCAATAGCCGACATGCGCGGTGTGACATACTGGGCGTGGACATCGTCGGTGAAGCCGATCAGCGCCACATCCTCGGGGATACTGAGCCCCTGCTGCTTGATGGCGGTGAAGGCGGCGAAGGTGATGATGTCGTTGAAGGCCAGAATGGCATCGGGGCGCTCGCCCACGGGCAGGCTCAGGAGGCGCGTGGTGGTGTCGAGCGCCCACTGGTAGTCGATCTTCTCACAGGCCACGAGGGTGCGGTCGATGGGAATACGGTTCTCGCGCAAGGCCTCCAGATAGCCGTGCTTACGACGACGCACCATGTCGAGATGGTTGGGGCCTCCGATGAAGGCAATGCGGCGGCTGCCGGTATCTATCAGGTGCTGCGTGGCCTGGAAGGCTGCCTCGTCGCCATTGGCGGTGACGGTGGAGAAGCGGTCGGTGAGACAGGTGCGCCCGAAGAACACAAGGGGGATGCCCATGTCGGCTATCTCCTCGAAATGCTTGTAGTCGGTGGTGTTCTGCGACAGACAGGCGATGATGCCCTCGACATGCAGGCTGATGAAATTGTCGATGGCCTGGATCTCGGCATCGGTATCCTCATGCGTATTGGCGCTGATGACCGAATAGCCCTCCTTGCGGGCCTCGCTCTCGATGCCATCGAGCACGGCGGCATAATAATGGGTGACCAGATTGGGCACCACCACGCCTATCACCCGCGGGGCCTCCTTACGCAGGCTCTGCGCAAACGGATTGGGACGATAATTACGGCGCTTGGCCAGTTCCTTGACCTTTGCCTGCATGTCCTGCCCGATCTCGGGACTGCTGCGCAGGGCACGGCTGACGGTGGCGATGCTGACACCCAGCTCCTGGGCCAGGTCTTTCAACGATGTGCGATGTTTACTTGCTGCCATTTTCACATATACTGACTATACGGCGGCAAAAGTACAAAAAATCCCCGAACCTCGCAAACGTTTACGTCACTTTTTCGCTCTGAATCGCTTAAAATGTGGAAAAAAGTCCGTACCTTTGCATCGCAAATTCAGAATGAGTAATGAATAGTTGATAATAAGTTAGTTAGAACTCAGCCAAGACTGTCGTGATGACACTCTTGGCTTTCTTTTTTTATCTGACTCTCAGATCGCCGGTATCGATATCTCCCGACCCGCTCTTATGGGCATCGTAATGACTGAGGGTGCCCTGGAGGGTGATATCGCCGGAACCATTCAACTGTACATCCGCAGACTTGCAGCCCTCGCCGAACTCGACGGTGAGGTCGCCGGAACCCTTCAACGACAGACTGGTCTCATTGACATTGACCTGACTGATGTTCACATCGCCGGAACCTATCACAACGGCCGTCGATGTCTTCGCATCGAGATGACCGATACTGATATCGCCGGAACCAATCAGTTGCGTGACGCACACATCGCAGATGATGTTCTCGAAGGTGATATCGCCTGATCCGCGCAAGGCAATATCCATGGTATCGGTATCCAAGGGTTTGCGGCTGATGAAGTCGCCGGAGCCACTGACACCGACACCGACCAGATCGGGCGAGGAGACATAGACGGTGACATCGCTCTTATCGCCAATCGTGAAATTGACGAAGCCCATCTTTCCCTTGTTACGCACATAGAGCGTGCCGTCCTCCGTATCGGTGAGGATGCGGGGAATCAGATTGTCGGGACCTTCGACCCTGACGCCGAAGGTGTCGGCCTGGGTGTAGACCACAGTAGGAGAGCCGCTGATCTCAATACGCTCGAAGTTGCGGAGATGCCGCCATTCCACTGTTATATCGTCGCTGATATCAAAGGATCGGTTACAGGTCATCACACACGAGGTCATTCCCAATGCGGCCACGAGCAACAGGCCGCTCATCATCAAATACTGTCTTGTTTTCATTTTCTTACGCTTTTTTATTAATGATCTGTATGTTTGACGTAACGACCCGCGAAAAAGTTGCAGACTATTCACTTCTCACTTCTCACTTTTCACTTTTCACTTCTCACTTCTCAAAGTGTTGCCAGTCTTTCATCGTGCGCCAGGAGCCACCCCATCTGAAGCCGTGCTGCAGGAAAAGGCGGTGCAGGAGATCACCCTTGACAATCTTGTAGGGAAAGCTCTTACGGCGGTCGACATAATTCACGGCCGTAGCGGGCTCCACGATGCGACGTCCGTCCTTGCCCGTGCGGACATACGGATTATAGAGGGTATTGATATCGACAGCCATACCCGTGGCATGCTTGGAGAGCTTGGTCGTTCCTGACACCTTGCGATAACAGAAACAGGAGGTGTTGTTATCGCGCATGGACAGCTCATCCTGTGCCTCATAGTCATCGATCAGGCGGATGCGTTGGATGGGGTACTGCTGACGATAGAGTTCACGGAATATCTCCAGAAGGTCGTTCGCAATAGCCTTGTTGCACACCATCTCACCCACATGCTCCTTCTTCCCGGCATCAAAATGTGACAGTCGCAGATAACGCAGGTCAGAACGGCTGACAGTGCAGCCTTCTGGCCAGGAACGCCCCTGCATCCGCTGGAAGACGGAATCGGGAACGGGTTGGGAAGAGAAGACCTGACTGAAGACAGGAGTGAGAAGTGAAAAGTGAAAAGTGAAAAGTATTAGGAGGCGGCGCATAGGCGGTTATTCTAATGGAAGTATGAACCAGAAGGTGGAGCCTACACCCAAGGATGATTCCACGCCAACCGTACCTCCCAGGTTCCTGACCTGCGACTCGACGACGGAGAGGCCTAAGCCTGTACCCGGGATAAAGTCATCGACCTTGACAAAACGCTCGAAGATACGTGCCTGATCGGCCTCGGCGATACCCTTTCCGGTATCGGTCACATTCACCCGCACCTGATTGCCCTGCACCTCATAGCTCAGCGTAATCTCACCCTCGACAGTAAACTTAGCGGCATTCTGCAGCAAATGGTCAAGGACTTCGACAAGCTTCTCACGGTCGCTCTCGATCATCAGCTGCTTCATGGGGCATTGCAGACGGATGGGCACATTCGTGGTGGGCTGGTAGGCATCGGCCATCTGCTGTAAGAGCTGGTTGAGATCGATCTTGCCCATCAACAGGCTCTTGGCACCTGCCTCAATCTTCGACATGCTGACCAGTCCGTCGATGATACGCAGCAGCTTACGGTTGTTGTTCTGTATCTCCATAATAAGCTGGTTGCGGTCTTCTTCATTCTGTACGACGGGCAACAGGTCGGCAAAGCCGCAGATAGCATTAAGAGGTGTGCGGATCTCATGGCCCATATTAGCCAGGAATGCCGTCTTCAACCGGTCGCTCTCCTCAGCCTTGTTGCGGGCTGCGACCAATGAGCTCTCCAGATGCTTACGCGCGTCGATACGCTGGGAAGTACCGACGATCTTTGTCGGCTTGGCGTCTGCATCGCGCTCCACGATGGTGGCATAGCTCTCCTCCCAATAGGTATTGCCGGAAGATTTGCTCGTCACCTGATATTCCTGATGATAATAATCCGTACGGCCCTCACAGATATCATTGAAGGCCTTGTTCACCCGGTCAACGTCTGCAGGAGCGATGGGATCCAATGTCTCAACGAACGTCTCGGTCGCACCCGGAACGTTGTTATCCTGTCCCTCGCGGTAATCACTGTCAAAGATGAATGACTTGCTACGGGGATCATAACGCCAGACGGCTATCTTCATGGCTTTCAGGATAAAATCATATTCGATGTTATTCTGCCTGAGCTTATTTATCTCCATCAGTTCCTGTTTCAGTGTCCTGCCCTTCCTCCACTGGCGGAAGATACCATAACAGAGAAGGAGGAACAAGACAAGGCCTCCAAGCCAGACGAAGAAGACGGATTGGATGCCGAAAACCGATGTAGACAATAGAATAGATATCATAATTTATCAGAAGATGTGGCAAAATTAAGAAAATATCCCGAATAACACAAAAAAGAAGCACTTTTTTTTGCTTTTTATTTGTTTTTTCGCCCGACTTGCATTATCTTTGCACTCAGTTTTCCACAATAACATATCAAATGGAACAATACAAAGACTTGAGAAATACTCATGAGACTGAGTATGAACTCATCGCCAAAACGTTCATGGGACTGGAACCTGTGCTGGCGAAAGAACTGACCCAATTAGGGGCAAACAATGTACAAATCGGTAGGCGCATGGTGTCATTCACCGGTAATAAGGAACTGATGTACCGGGCGAATTTCCAATTGCATACTGCCATCCGTATCCTAAAGCCCATCCGCCATTTCAAAGCCAAGAGTGCGGATGATGTCTACGAGGAAATCAAGAAAACAGACTGGACAGACTATCTGGGAACAGACAAGACCTTTGCCGTGGATGCGGTGGTCTTCTCTGAAGAGTTCCGCCATTCCAAATTCGTTTCTTACAAGGTGAAGGATGCCATCGTGGACCAGTTCCGCGAAAAGACCGGCAAACGTCCGAACATCTCCATCGCCAATCCCGACGTCCGCCTGCACATCCATATCGCAGAGGACCACTGCACGCTGTGTCTCGACTCCAGTGGAGAGTCGCTGCATCGCAGGGGCTATCGTCAGGAGAGTGTAGAGGCCCCGCTCAACGAGGTGCTCGCTGCCGGTATGATCCTGATGTCGGGCTGGCAGGGCGACACCGACTTCATCGACCCGATGTGTGGTTCAGGCACCCTGCTCATCGAGGCAGCCCTGATTGCCAAGAACATGGCCCCGGGACTCTTCCGCAAGGAATATGCCTTTGAGAAATGGCCTGACTTCGATGCCGACCTCTTCGACGAAATCTATAATGACGAGAGTCAGGAACGGGAGTTCAAGCATCATATCTATGGCTATGACGTCGACATAAAGGCTGTCAACACAGCCCGCATGAATGTGAAGGCAGCAGGTCTCTCTGCCGATATCACCATTGAGCAACAGGACTTCAAGGACTTCACACAACCCAAGAACAAGAGCATCATCATCACCAACCCCCCATACGGCGAGCGTATCTCCACCCCCGACCTTCTGGGCACCTACCGCATGATAGGTGAACGCCTGAAGCACGAGTTCAAGGGTAATGACGCCTGGATACTCTCCTACCGTGAGGAGTGTTTCGAGCAGATCGGTCTGAAACCGAGCATCAAGATACCCCTTTATAACGGTTCGCTGGAGTGCGAGTTCCGCAGATACCAGATGTTCGACGGTAAGCTGAAGGATTTCCGTCATGAGGGCGGTATCGTCAAGACTGATGAGGAGAAACGACAGATGGCCCAGAAACACCGTTTCAAGAAAGAACGGGAGTTCAAGCAGCGTCTTGAGGAGACTGAGCAGAATGAAGAGGGCGACATCCGGAGTTTCACCTTCCACCACCATGACCTGGAAAAACGGGAGGAGCGGAGTAACCGGAATATCCGGAGTAACCGGAATAATCAGGACGGCCGCGAAGACCGTCGTGGAAGAAAGGGCAGTAAGAAGGAAAGAGGCGGACGTTTCGACCATGGTGACAGGAAGTTCAACAAGGCTGAACGCAACTTCACAAAGAAAAGGAGATTTGACGATGATGAAGAAGATTAACAATCTAGCCGGGCTAGCCATTCTAGCCGGACTAATCGGACTAGCGATTCCAACGACCATGATTGCCCAGGAAAAGTTTTTCACCCTCGAGGACCTGAATTTCGGTGGTACGAATTATCGCCAATTCCAGCCGAAGAACCTTTGGCTGACCTGGTGGGGTGACCAGTTGATACAGACCGATGTGGAGGAGTGCTACACCATTGATGCCAAGACCGGCAAGAAGGAAAAGCTCTTCACCCTCGAGGAAATCAACCAGTGGGCAGGGAGTGACGACGAGAAATATGTGCGTCACCTGATGAATGCCTCTTTCCCCTACCCTGACCAGCCGGTCGTTCAGGTGGGTAACAGGAGGGCGGTAATCCTCGTAGACTTCAAACAGAAGAAGATTGTCTGGCAGGACAGTATCGCCGGGCAGACAGCCAACGACTGGAATGCAGTCTCCAAGGCGACGGCATACGTGGACAACCACCAGCTCTTTGTGGTGGATGCCAACGAGCGGAAGCACCAGCTCTCTACCGATGGAAGCCGCGAGATTGTCTATGGACAGAGTGTTCACCGGAATGAGTTCGGTATTGAGAAAGGCACGTTCTGGAGTCCTGACGGCCAACGACTGGCCTTCTACCGCATGGACCAGAGCATGGTGACAGACTATCCACAAGTGGATATCTTCCCACGCAGCGCCACCTATGAACCCGACAAATACCCGATGGCGGGAATGACCTCGCACAAAGTGACGGTGGGGGTCTATGACCTGCAGACCGATAAGACCATCTACCTGAAGGCTGGCGATCCTACAGACCGCTATTTCACGAATATCGCCTGGAGTCCGGACAGCAAGACCATCTATATGTTCGAGCTGAATCGCGGGCAGAACGACTGCCGGTTGGTGTCTTATGATGCCACGACAGGCGAAAAGCTTGCCGAACTCTATCGGGAGACCTCCGATAAATACGTAGAGCCCCTGCATCCTATCCAATTCCTGCCCTGGGATGAAACGAAGTTCATCATGCAGAGTCAGAAGGACGGCTATAACCACCTTTACCTCTTTGATGCCAACGGCAAAGAACTGAAGCAGATCACCAAGGGCGAATGGGTCGTGATGGAGGTGCTGGGCTTCAACAAGAAGCAAAAGACCATCATTTTCAAGGCCAACAAGGAACACCCCTTGCATCATCGTCTGTACAGCGTCAATATGAAGGGCGACATCAAGCAACTGGAGACGGTGGATGGCGTTCACAGTGGTGTATTATCGCCTTCGGGCAACTTCCTCATCGACCGGTTCTCAACGCCTACGAGACCCCGCGTCATCCAAGTGACCAACACCCAACACCCATCACCCATCACCCTTCTGGAAGCCGAAGACCCCTGGGCGGGTTATCAGCAGCCCATCTTTGAGTGTGGCAGCATCAAGGCAGCAGACGGCACTACAGACCTTTATTACAGGATGGTGAAGCCCTATAATTTCAATCCGGAAAAGAAATACCCGACGGTGGTCTATGTCTATGGCGGTCCTCACGCCAACAATGTGCAGGCATCCTGGCACTGGGCTTCGCGTACTTGGGAGACCTATATGTCGCAGAAAGGCTATATCGTCTTCATCCTTGACAATCGCGGCAGCCAGCATCGTGGACGGGCCTTCGAACAGGCCACCTTCCACCAGCTGGGACAGATAGAGATGCAGGATCAGATGAAAGGCGTGGACTATCTGCGCACCCTGCCCTATGTAGATATGAACCGACTGGGCGTTCATGGCTGGAGCTTTGGCGGGTTTATGACCATCTCGCTGATGACCAACTATCCCGATGTGTTCAAGGTGGGTGTGGCAGGCGGTCCTGTCATCGACTGGAAGTGGTACGAGGTGATGTATGGCGAACGCTATATGGGTACCCCCGAGAACAACCCCGAGGGCTATGCCAAGAGCAGTCTCATCGACAAAGCGAAGAACCTGAAAGGCAAACTGCAGATCATCACGGGCTATAATGACAACACAGTCGTGCCTCAGCATTGTCTGTCGTTCCTCGATGCCTGTATCAAGGCCGGAACACAGCCCGATTTCTTTGCCTATCCAGGTGAGGAGCACAACATGCGTGGTCATGCCAGCGTTCATCTGCATGAGCGCATAACACAATATTTCGAAGACTATTTAAAATAACGATATGAAGATATTACTGTTAGGAAGTGGCGGACGTGAGCACGCCTTGGCTTGGAAAATCGCTCAGAGCAGCAAGTGTGAGAAACTCTATATCGCACCAGGTAACGCTGGCACCAGCAATTGTGGCGAGAATGTGGCCATGAAGGCCGACGACTTCGAGGCCATCAAGACCTTCTGCGTAGAGAAAAGTATCAATATGGTGGTCGTCGGCCCAGAGGATCCTCTGGTGAAAGGTATCTACGACGAACTGAAGGCTGATGCCCGTACCAAGGACATTCCTGTGATCGGTCCTTCCAAGGCTGGTGCCGTGCTCGAAGGCTCGAAAGACTTTGCCAAGGGCTTTATGCAACGCCACAATATCCCCACCGCCCGCTATCAGACTTTCGATGGCGAGCATCTCCAGGAAGGCCTGGCATTTCTAGAGACGCTGGAAGCTCCTTACGTCCTCAAGGCCGATGGTCTCTGTGCAGGCAAGGGCGTATTGATTCTCCCCACCCTCGAAGAGGCCAAGAAAGAACTCAAGGAGATGCTGAGCGGTATGTTCGGTAATGCTTCAAGCCGTGTGGTTATCGAGGAGTTCATGAGTGGCATCGAGTGCTCGGTCTTCGTGCTGACAGATGGTACCCACTACAAGATCCTACCCGAGGCCAAGGACTACAAGCGTATCGGCGAGCACGATACGGGTCTGAACACCGGTGGCATGGGTTCTGTCACACCAGTGCCCTTTGCCACCAAGGAGTGGATGCAGAAGGTGGAGGACCGTATCATCCGTCCTACGGTAGAGGGTCTGGCTGCTGAAGGCATCGACTACAAAGGATTCATCTTCTTCGGACTCATCAACCGCAGCAATACACCAAGCAGGAATCCCGAACCATACGTGATTGAATACAACTGTCGTATGGGCGATCCAGAGACCGAGAGTGTGATGCTCCGTCTGAAGAGCGACATCGTCGACCTTTTCGAGGGTGTAGCCAATGGCAACCTCGACCAGCGCAATATTGCATTCGATCCTCGTGCTGCTGTCTGTGTGATGCTGGTAAGCGGTGGTTATCCCCAGGCATACAAGAAGGGCTATCCCATTTCCGGCATCGACCAGGTGGAGGGGAGCATTGTCTTCCACAGTGGTACTGCCCTGAAGGATGGTGAAGTCGTCACCGCCGGTGGTCGTGTCATCGCTGTCAGCAGTTATGGAAAGGACAAGGCCGAAGCCCTCCAGAAGTCTTTCGAAGAGGCCCAGAAGATTCAGTTCACCGACAAGTATTTCCGTCGCGATATCGGCGCCGACTTATAAATCATAGCCTTGAAAGGTAGTCAGTTACAGAAGATTGTGGCAGGAAGTCGCCTCACCCTCCCGGTGACGGCTCTCTATGGTTTGGGCATCTGTTTCATCTGTGGCGTTATCCAGCACCAATGGTGGATCCAGTTGGTTTGTTACGCCCTGGCCGTCTACCTGATGATTCTGTTCAACAACTTCTACGCCCTTATCCGCATCTACAGCCGGGCTATCACGTCGGCCTTTATCGTTCTTTCCAGCATGGCCTGCTTTCTCTTCCCTTCGTTGGAGGGAGGCATCGTCACCGTGGGGTTCATAGCGAGTCTGCTGGTCATCTTTTCCACTTACCAGGACCGTGAAGCCGCAGGACGGATCTGCTACACATTCCTTATCCTCGGACTAGCCAGTCTGGCGAAAATCCAGATGCTGATGTTCATCCCCGTCTACTGGATTATGATGATATTCCTCAGCAGTTTAAGTCTGCGCACCTTCATATCCTCCCTGTTAGGTCTGCTCACGCCCTATTGGTTCTGGATTTCGGCCGTACTGCTGCTATACAAAGGCGACCTCAGCCCTTTCACCAATCATTTCCTGCCGCTCGCGGAGGTGGGATTCTATAATGCCTACAACGACATCCCGCTCTCGCACTATCTTACCTATGCATTCCTGATCATTCTGACCGTCACAGGCATCATCCATTTCCTGAGGACGAGCTATAACGACAAGATCCGCACGCGGCAGTTCTACTATAGCATCATGTTCTTCGACATTCTGGTGCTGGTACTCCTCCCCCTTTTTCCGCAGCACTATGACCTGTTGTTCCGACCTGCCATCATCCTGACCAGTCCGCTAATCGGCCATTTCATCGCACTTACCAACACCAAGGTCACCAATATTGCCTTTTACATCATCCTGATTACGGCCCTGTTACTGACCGGCTTCAACCTATGGATTTCATCATTCATTTTCTGACCCAGTACGGCTATTGGGGTATGTTCCTGGCAGCCTTCCTGGCTGGCAGCTTCTTCCCGTTCTCCAGCGAGGCGGTTATCATCGCACTGATGGCAACGGGCCTTGATCCTTGGGTTCTGATGATCTATGGCACAGCGGGCAACGTGCTGGGCAGCGTGCTTAACTACTGCGTCGGACGGTTGGGCAAGATGGAGTGGATAGAAAAGTATTTCCATGTGAAGAAGGAAGACCTCGACAAGGCTCACCGGTTCATGGCAGGCCGGGGTGCATGGATGGGATTCTTTGCCTTCCTGCCCGTTTTAGGCAGTGCCATTACCATCGCCCTGGGTCTGATGCGCTCCAACATCTTTATAACTTTCATCGCCATCACCTTGGGCAAAATTTTCCGTTATGTGGTCTTAATCTACGGCGCCGGACTGTTTATGTAAGTTAATTTATCTACTGCGGTAGCAAATTCTTCACTTTTCACTTTTCACTTTTCACTTCTTTTTCGTACCTTTGCATCCAAATCAGATTTTTAACGTTAAAAAATATATTTTTTAGATGAAACAATTCAGACTGGTGGACAATGTCCTCGGGTGGCTTGCGTTTATGATTGCCGCCTTCGTCTATTGCTCTACCATTGAGCCCACTGCATCTTTCTGGGACTGCCCGGAGTTTATCACCACTGGCTATCGCCTCGAAGTAGGACACCCACCCGGGGCACCGTTCTTCATGCTCACGGCCAATCTGTTCTCACAGTTTACCAGCGATCCCACGCAGGTGGCGAAGATGGTCAATATCATGAGCGCCCTTCTCTCGGCCACATGTATCCTGTTCCTGTTCTGGAGCATCACCCATCTGGTGCGCCGGTTATTGGTCGACCGGTTCGAAGATATCACCCTGGCCAAACTGATAGCCATTGAGGGTTCCGGACTTGTAGGTGCACTCATCTACACCTTCAGCGACACCTTCTGGTTCTCTGCTGTCGAGGGTGAGGTCTATGCCTATTCCTCAGCGTTCACGGCTGTGGTGTTCTGGCTCATCCTGAAATGGGAGGATCATGCCGACGAGCCTCACAGCGACCGTTGGCTGGTGCTCATCATGTACATGACGGGCCTTTCCATCGGTGTCCACCTGTTGAACCTGCTTTGTCTGCCCGCCATCGGACTGGTATATTATTACCGTAAGTTCCCTGATGCCAACCTCAAGGGCTCACTGGTGGCCCTGGGCATCTCTGTGGTCATCCTGGCCGCTGTGCTCTACGGAGTCGTACCGGGCATCATCACGGTCGGTGGATGGTTCGAACTGTTCTTCGTCAACACCCTGGGCATGCCCTTCAACACAGGTGAGATCATCTATATCTTCCTGTTGGTGGCATGCGTCATCTGGGCCGTTTACGAGACACAGACGCAGAAGCACAGCCTGACCGTTCAGAACATAGCCTTCCTGATTGCCGTCGGCATGCTCGGCATCCCGTTCTATGGCTACGGTTGGTCGGCCTTCATCATCGGTATCATCGTACTGGCCATTCTCTGGTTCGTACTGAAGCTTTCAAAGGACAAGCTTCCGCTCATCACGGCCCGTGCCAAGAACACAGCCCTGCTCTGCATGCTGATGCTGATGATCGGTTATTCCACCTATGCCCTCATCGTCATCCGTTCATCGGCCAATCCCCCGATGGACCAGAACTCTCCTGAGGATATCTTCACCCTGGGCGACTACTTAGGACGTGACCAGTATGGTCAGCGCCCGTTGTTCTATGGCCAGGCCTATACCTCACAGGTAGCTCTCGAAGTAGAGGGTAACATCTGCAAGCCCGTCATGTCGAAGGGCAAGCCCGTCTACCAGCGCAAGGAGAAGGCATCTGCCGACGAGAAGGACTCCTACTTCGTAGTCCGTACGAAGGATGAATACAAATATGCCCAGAACATGCTCTTCCCACGTATGTATGATGCCGCCCATGCCAGCGCCTATGAGTCGTGGATGGGTGGTGTCGACGGCAGCGAGGTACCCTACGACCGTTGTGGCGAGCCTATGATGATCAAGGTGCCGAGTCAGTTCGAAAACATCCGCTTCTTCCTCTCCTACCAGTGCAACTTCATGTACTGGCGCTATTTCATGTGGAACTTTGCCGGTCGTCAGAACGACATCCAAGGCAATGGCGAACTGGAGCACGGCAACTGGATCACCGGTATCCCGTTCATCGACAATGCCCGTTTAGGCAATCAAGACCTGCTCCCCGACGATCTGAAGGAGAACAAGGGACATAATGTCTTCTACTGTCTGCCTCTGATTCTCGGTCTGCTGGGTCTCTTCTGGCAGGCCTGGTACACCCGCAAGCGCAAGGTCGGTGAAAAGACCATCGACGATCCTATCGGCATCCGCCAGTTCTGGGTGGTATTCTTCCTCTTCTTCATGACCGGTCTGGCCATCGTCATCTACCTCAACCAGACGCCGATGCAGCCCCGTGAGCGCGACTATGCCTACGCCGGTTCGTTCTATGCCTTCGCCATCTGGTGCGGCATGGGCGTAGCAGCCATCATCAACTGGCTTGAGCGCAAGATGAAGAAAGAGAACCTTATCATAGCCACTATAGTAACTATAGCCGCTCTCCTCGTCCCCATCCAGATGGCTTCGCAGACCTGGGATGATCATGACCGCTCTGGCCGCTATTGCTGCCGCGATTTCGGACAGAACTACCTCATGACCCTCCAGGAGAAGGGCAACCCCATCATCTTCACCAATGGCGACAACGACACCTTCCCGCTTTGGTACAACCAGGATACAGAAGGCGTTCGTACTGATGCCCGCGTCTGCAACCTCTCTTATCTGCAGACCGACTGGTATATCGACCAGATGGTACGTCCGGCCTACGACTCCCCATCGCTGCCCATCACCTGGAACCGTCTGGAGTATTGCGCCGGCACCAACGAATATGTGCAGGTGGACCCGTCGCTCAAGGAACAGGTCAAGGAACTCTATCGCGAGAGTCCCGAAGAGGCCAGGAAACAGTTCGGTGACGAGCCCTTCGAACTGAAGAACATACTCAAGCACTGGGTACGCTCTACCGTAAAGGACTTCCACGTCATCCCCACCGACACCGTCTTCGTCACCATCGACAAGGAGGCTGTCCGTCGTAGTGGCATGATGATGGCCAGCGACTCCATCCCCGACAAGATGGTCATCTCGCTCAAAGGCAAGGGTGCCCTCTACAAGGGCGACCTGATGATGCTCGAGCTGATTGCCAACGCCAACTGGGAGCGTCCTATCTATGTGGCGACAACCGTTGGTCAGGAGAACTACATGAACCTTGGCGAGCACTTCGTTCAGGAAGGTCTTGCCAACCGCATCACGCCGTTCCGCACCCATTATACCGACGAGCGCGGCAACCTCGTGCCCATGCCCGGCACCACCGACTTCGACACCGACAAGGTCTACGACAATGTCATGAACAAGTATAAGTACGGCAACGTCAGTCAGGAGGGAATCTATCTCGACGAGACCGTCACCCGCATGTGTTACACCCACCGTCGTCTGTTGGCTTCCCTGGCCGTCACCCTCCTCGATGAAGGCAAGACAGAACAGGCCAAGAAGGTGCTCGACAAGTGCGAGAAGGAGCTGCCTGCCTACAATGTGCCCCATGACTACGCCTGCGGTTCGCTCGACCTGGCACGCGCCTACAATCTCACAGGCCAGAAGGAGAAGGCCCAGCAGCTGGTCGACCAGCTCTGGAAGAAATCGCAGCAGTATATGATGTGGTACTGCTCTCTCGACGGCTATCGCTTCGACGGTTCACAGCGCGACTGCATGATCCTGCTCTACGTCATGAACCAGTTGTTAGACCTTCAGACCGCCATCGACGAGAAGAAGGGCGCCCAGAAAGACCAGCAGCTGGAAGGTCTGATCCAGCTCTATCATTCTAAGGGCGGCAGATTCGAGCAATAATATGATTATCGAGCAGCCCGCCATCTACCTCCGCTGGCTCTATCCCAGAGCCTATTGGAGGATGGACCGTCACGAGAAGGCCGTCTATCTGACCTTCGACGACGGTCCCATCCCGGAGGCGACACCCTTTATCCTCGACACGCTCAAGGCGTTCGGTATCAGGGCCACCTTCTTCATGGTGGGCGACAACGTACGCAAGTATCCTGAGCTCTTCAACCGCATCGTCAGCGAGGGCCATCAGATTGGCAACCACACCCATAATCATATCGGCGGACTGCGACACACCATCAAGGAATACAGCTACAATGTCGAGAAGGCCAACGCCTATATCCACAGCCATTACTTCCGTCCGCCTCACGGTTGGATGCGCATGGCGCAGTATGCCTGGCTCAGCCGCAAATACAAGGTGGTGATGTGGGATCTCGTCACCCGCGACTATTCCAAATGGCTGACGGCCGAGGATGTCGTCAATAATATAAGGAAGTACGCGCGCAATGGCTCGATCATCACTTTCCACGACTCGCTGAAGTCGATCGACAAACTCCGCACCGCCCTCCCCGAATCCCTCCAATGGCTCAAGGACGAGGGCTATGAATTCCGCATCTTCCCCTAAAAATCAACAATATGAAAAGATTACTAACAACCTGCTTATTAGCAACTACATTCGTTATGACTACAAATGCTCAGCCCCAGCTCCGCGCCGATAACATCGACGAGGTGCTCAAGGCCATGACCCTTGAAGAAAAAGCCAAGCTACTCGTTGGCGGTGCAAACAACTTCTTCGGCACAGGAGCCGTCGTTGGCGGCGAGGCCGACCTCGTGGCGGGAGCCGCAGGCACCTCCCCGGCCATTCCCCGGCTGGGCATCCCTGCCAC
>JAEETD010000063.1 GCA_016290175.1 Prevotella sp.
ACCATCAAAGAGCGTCAGGAAGACCTCGACGTTAAGAAGGGCGAGCTCGATGAGATCATCGCAGAGACCCGTGCTGAGGAAGATAAGCTGAAGGAGAAAGTGAAAGATCTGGAGTCGAAGATCGAAGCCCGTCTGCTCACCTCATTCAAGCGCATCCGTAAGAATGCCCGCAACGGTCTGGGTATTGTCTATGTGCAGCGAGATGCCTGCGGTGGCTGCTTCAACAAGATTCCGCCCCAGCGTCAGCTCGACATCAAGATGCACAAGAAGATTATTGTGTGTGAGTATTGCGGTCGTATTATGATCGACCCGGAACTCGCTGGCGTGAAGATCGACAAGGTGACGGGTGCTGAGGAGAAGAAGACCCGCAAGCGTTCCATCCGTAAGTCTGCTTCGTCGAAGAAGACTACGGATGCCAACGATATGGAATAGTCAAAGATTTTCGTAATCAGGAATATCCTGAAGGAATAAATATTTTTGATTCTCGTACTCCATCTTGCAGCAATAGTGCTGAAGGCCGTTGCTCACGATGAGATAATCCACATGCAGCAGAAGATTGTAGGCTGATATCTGGTCGAAGGTCTTCTGCTGTATTTGTATCGTAGGGGCCTTGTATTCGATGATCATCCGAGGCTGACCTTCCTTGTTGTATAAGACGGTGTCGCAACGGAGGCGCTTTTCACCAATATGTAACTCAACCTCGTTGCCCATCAGTCCCTTGGGGTAGCCTTTGTGTTCCACCAGATAGTGGGTGAAATGCTGCCGTACCCATTCTTCGGGCGTCAGAGCCACGTATTTTCGACGCAAAAAGTCGAAAATTGTACGCTTACCGTCCTTTTCGCCGATTTTTATTCCGTATTGTGGTAGGTTTAATCGAAACATTTTTGTAACTTTGTCCCCGCAAAATTACATATAAATTTCGAAATAACGTTATGGCAGATGCAAAAAATGTGAGTTTTGACAGTATAATGGCCGATCTGGAGGCGCGACGTTTCGTGCCAGTCTATTATCTGATGGGCGATGAGTCGTATTATATCGACAAGATCAGCGACTATATTGCTGAGCATGTGCTGCAGCCAGAGGAGCGTGATTTCAACCAGACCATCCTGTTCGGATCGGATGTCACGGCCTCACAAGTGGCCGATTATGCGCGCCGTTATCCGATGATGTCGGAACATCAGGTGGTCATCGTCAAGGAGGCCCAGAACATCAAGAATACAGAGGCTCTGGAGAAGTATTTCAAGCAGCCGCTGACCTCAACTATCCTCGTGATGTGCCATAAAAACGGCACTGTCGATGGTCGGAAACGTGAATATGTGAAGGCCATCCAGTCGGCTGGCGTACTCTTTGAGAGTAAAAAACTGCGCGATCGCGACCTGCCCGTCTTCATCGAGCACTATCTCAAGGCGCGCAACGTCACCATCGACCATAAATCCACTCAGATCATTGCTGATTCCATCGGTGCCGACCTCAGTCGTCTGGCCAGCGAGCTCGACAAGGTGATCATTTCGCTGCCGAAGGAGAGTAGGAAAGTGACACCCCAGGTTGTGGAGGACCAGATTGGGGTGAGTAAAGAGTTCAATAGTTTTGAGCTCCGCGATGCCATTGTCAACAGAAATGTGTTCAAAGCGAACCAGATAATCAAATTTTTTGACGATAATCCAAAGGCAGGCAGTATCTATGCCTTTCTCCCAATGCTCTTCAATTACTTCCAGAATCTGATGATCGCGTATTATGCGCCAAATAATAAGAGCCAGGAGGGGGTAGCAGAGTGGTTGGAACTCAGAAATGCGTGGTCGGCAAAAGACTATATGATAGGTATGCGAAACTACACTGGGATGAAAGTGATGCAGATTATCGGAAAGATACGTGAAATAGATGCCAAAAGTAAGGGTTTAGACAACCCAAACACCCCTCCTGGAGAGTTGATGAAGGAACTGATTTTTTACATTTTACATTAAAACTGCCCCTTTTTTACTCTAGTTTTTCTAAAAATTGCGTCTTTCTGAGACGCTTTTTTTAGACCTGATTGCCTGTAAAATCAAGGGGTTCCGACGATTTCTACCCGTTCAAAACTCGCGTATTTTCAGCCGTATGAAGAGTGGTGCAGAATTTCGCAGAAATGAAGAAATCCGCTCATTTTTGAAGCCAAGAATTTAGCGTTTGCGTTCGTTAACATTTAAATTGGTTGATTCGGATTGCTAAATCGTATTCACTTGCGGACATTATTTAAATATGTAATCACGAATTTGATTTTGCAAATCATGCATTTGTTGTTGTAGAATTAAATATCAAAATCAAAACTCATACATTTGCATTTCCGTATTCATAAATATACAACTATAATAATTAATTTGTAAATTATTAGAAATCTGCAAGTTACGTTTTGTTTCTTAGAAAATTATATAAATATAGATTTGTTGTATGTCCTTTCGAACTGTATATGGTCCTTAAATAGGTGTAATTCACGTAAATACCATATTTATAGCCAGTTATTTATATATTTAGGCTCAATTAATCCTTTGTAAGAGTTTATGAAGCTAAATTTGAGTTTGTAATCACAAAGCCCAATTTTTAACTTCCTATACTTTTGGGTTTAAAATTCGAAACTGCAAATTAAAATTATTAAATCTTAAATTCTCTCTACATTTGTTGTTTTTCTCAATTATTTGTTTTACCTTTGTAAACAGAATGTAAAACCGGCTAAAATGCCCCAAAATCACTCACGTTAAGAAAATGAAGGATCGAATCAGGCAAATTATGGAGTCTCAGCACATGACCCAACAGGTCTTCGCTGATTACATCCAACAGTCACCAGCTACCCTCAGTAGCATCTTCAACGGACGTACCCGTCCTACTCTCAACATCGTAGAAGCCATCAAAAAGAAAATTCCTAACATTAGTACCGACTGGCTGATGTTTGGTTCTGGTGATATGTATCTCCCCTCTTCTGATGCTGACAATGGGGTTCAAAATCAGACTGAAATGGGCTCTGATAGATCTCTTCTAACCCAAAATCCGATGCTCGATTTCGATGCGTCCCCATTTCCTGTACCCCAAAATACCGTCCAACAGCCTCAGAATTCTAATAGTGTAAGAAATACACGATTGGAAATTGACCGTCAGGAGGTAAAATCAATTGACAAACCACAACGTCGTATTACTGAAATCCGCGTCTTCTACGACGATCAGACCTGGGAAACCTTTATCCCTGCTAAGAAATAAAGAATAAGCAGGTTCAGCATGTAACAAAAGCTGAAGATTAGTGTTCCTTTTCTGCACTCTAGGTTAATATGTGTTAATTGTGCGTAAGGGATTTGGATGTAATTAGTAATTGTCGTATTTTTGCAATAAATATACGTTACTAATTGATTATTTAACTGTGGAACAGACATCTAAATCAATTGCAAAGAAGTTCACGCAACCTGTACTGCTGACAGTGCTGGCGGTTTTGTTCGTTGTCTTTTGCGTTTCTTGTTGGGTTTGCTACCAATCCATCAAGTCTGCTGGTCATTCACGATATATCGGCATCATGAATGTCGCCTCCGAGAAAATCTCCAGGACTATCAGTGGTATGGAGATGAACGCCATGAACGAGTTTGATGAGGTTGAGAAACATCTCGATTCACCTGAATCAGTGATTGCCGCATTACAGAGCAAAACCAGCCTGAACCCTGAGGTGAGAGGCTATTTCGCTGCCTTCGAACCTAATTACTTCCCACAGGAGGGACAATGGTTCGAGCCTTACGTGCATCATGTAGATAGTGGCGCTTTCGAGGTCAGACAGGTGGGCTCAGCCCGTCATGACTATCATAAGTCTGACTGGTATGTCCGTGCGAAGAAATCAAGAGAGAGTTTCTGGTCGGATCCGTATTATTACTTCGACGGTACGAGCATCAGCGGCCATTACACTACGTTTGTCAAGCCTATCTATGACAAGAGTGGCCGTCTGGCGTGTGTCTGTGGTGCCGATATGACTTTCGAGTGGCTGGCCAAGGAGCTGCAGCGCATTGACGATGAGATCAGAGACGACGAGCTGCTTAACAGATTCTCCTTCTTCGCTGGGGCTGACTTTTATTCTGTGGTCATCAATGGCGACGGCAGTTGCATTGCAAACACGGAGGGGAATACTGTGAAGCTGACGAAGGAACAGGTGGACCGCAGCCTGGAACAAAGAAGTAGCGGCACGATAGAATTGAACATCAATGGTGCGCCCTCGACAGTTTATTATACACCGATTGATCATGTTAACTGTGTGGTGGCTGTCGTCGTGCCGGATCAGGGTGTCATCAAGCCCTTGCTCAAGTATACCATCATTCTTCTGCTGGTCTCTATTTTGGGCGTGATTGTTGTCTGGATGGTCTGTCGCAGAGTGTGATATGCTGAAACTAACATGAAAAGTAAACTGGTATGAAGAAATATTTGTTGGATCTCACAGTGAGGTCGGTAGAAAGGATTCATGAGCGGTATGTGCTCATCAGACTGACGGATGAGAAACCGTTGCCTGAGATGCTGCCAGGACAGTTTGTGGAGATCCGGATAGACGGCTCGCCGACAACCTTCCTGCGCCGGCCTATCTCCATCAATTATGTGGATAAGGATGCCAATGAGCTTTGGTTGCTGGTGGCGGCTGTGGGCGATGGCACGCGGAAGTTAGCGGAGCTGAAGGCCAGCGACCTGCTGAACTGTCTGCTGCCTTTGGGCAATGGCTTTACGATGCCTCAGAAACCTGAAGAGCGCATCCTGCTGGTTGGTGGTGGTGTCGGAGTGGCACCGCTGCTCTATATGGGTGCTGAGATGGCGGAGAAGGGTTGTCAGCCCACGTTCCTTCTGGGAGCCAGAACAGCCAGGGATCTGTTGATGCTCGATGAATTTCGGAAGTATGGACGTGTGTGTATCACGACGGAGGATGGCTCTGAGGGTGAAAAGGGCTTTGTGACCAATCACTCGCTGTTGCATAAGGAGCAGTTTGACCGTATTGCCACCTGTGGTCCTACGCCGATGATGAAGGCGGTGGCCCGTTATGCGCGACAGGCAGAGACGGAGTGTGAGGCATCGTTGGAGAACCTGATGGCGTGCGGACTCGGCGCCTGTCTCTGTTGTGTGGAGAAGACCACCGATGGTAATCTGTGTGTGTGTAAGGATGGACCGGTGTTTAATATTCACAAGTTGTTATGGCAAGATTAAATGTAAAGATCAAGGATCTCGCGCTGAAGAATCCCGTGATGACGGCTTCTGGCACCTTCGGCTATGGTCTGGAGTTTGCCGACCTGATGCCGTTGGACGGTATTGGCGGTATCATCGTGAAGGGTACCACACTGAAACCCCGTGAGGGAAATGATTATCCCAGGATGGCGGAGACGGCCAGCGGAATGCTGAACTGCGTGGGGCTGCAGAACAAGGGTGTCGACTATTTCTGTAAGCATATCTATCCACAGATCAAGGATATCGACACGAATATGATCGTGAACGTGAGCGGTTCGTCGCCAGAGGATTATGCCGAGTGTGCTGCCCGTATCGACGCATTGGAGAAAATACCTGCCATCGAGCTGAATATCTCCTGTCCGAACGTGAAGGACGGTGGAATGGCCTTCGGTGTGACCTGTGCAGGGGCTGCGGGTGTGGTGAAGGCTGTACGTGAGCGTTATCACAAGACCCTCATCGTGAAGCTCTCGCCCAATGTTACCAATATCTCTGAGATTGCCCGTGCTGTGGAGGCAGAAGGTGCCGACAGCGTCTCGCTCATCAATACACTGATGGGTATGGCCATCGACATTGAGAAGCGCAAGACACTGCTGAGCATCAATACGGGTGGACTCAGCGGTCCCGCGGTGAAGCCCGTGGCCCTCAGGATGGTGTGGCAGGTGGCCAAGGCGGTGAAAATCCCCGTGGTCGGCCTGGGAGGAATTTGTACTGCAAAGGATGCCATCGAATTCCTGATGGCTGGTGCCACAGCGATAGAGATCGGCACCGCCAACTTCCTCGATCCTACCGTGAGCATCAAGGTGCGTGACGGTATCAACGACTGGCTCGATAGTCACGGGTGCAAGTCGGTACAAGAGATTATAGGCGTAATTGATTAAGAAAGGAGAGAAAATGGAAATGATGAGATGTGGTTTTTTGATGATGGTCTTGTGGCTGTGCAGTCTGTGTGCAATGGCACAGGATGATGCCTTCTGGACCCTGAGCGGTAAGGTGACGGATGCCAGGACACGGAAGGCGATGCCACATGTGAGTGTAACTGACCGTCATGTGGGTACGGTGACCAACGAAGCAGGTGAGTTCGTACTCAAACTTCCGCAGGCACCAGAGACAGTATATTTTTCCTGCCTAGGCTACAAGACCCAGCAACTCGCTGCCAAAGACATGAACGGCGTCAGGGTGGAGGTGAGGATGGAGCCCAGTTCAGTGATGCTCGACGAGATCGTCGTTCAGGGCGCCGATGCCAAGGAACTGGTGAAGATGGCGATAGAGAAGATCACCGACAACTATCCGTCAGAACCCAACCTGTTGCGTGGCTTCTATCGTGAGACGGTGGAGAAACGCGGTCATTTCACCAGTATCTCTGAGGGAGTGGTGGATGTCTATAAGACGTCATACAAGAAAGACAACGACTGGCGTGACGGTGTGGCAATCCTGAAAGGCCGCAGACTGCTTAGTCAGCGACCTAGCGATACGTTGTCGGTAAAGCTGCAGGGCGGTCCTGTGCTGCCCATCTATCTGGATGTGGTGAAGGAGCGCGATATCCTGTTGAATAAGGAGGAACTGGACAACTATAGCTTCCGCTATGTCACGATGAGCAAGGCAGACAACCGCAATCAGTATGTCATCGAGATCACACCGCTGCTCGTGATGCCCTATGCGCTGTATCAGGGACGGCTTTACATCGATCAGGAGACGCTGGCCTTCACCCGTATCGAACTGAGTTTGGATATGAGCGATACGGATAAGGTGACCCAGATGATCCTAAAGAAGAAACCTATGAGTCTGCGCTTCACGCCACGGGAGATGTCAATCTATATCGACTATAAGACGGACGATGGTATTACGCGTATCAACTATCTTAGGAATGTGATCCGTTTCCGTTGTGACTGGAAGCGGAAACTCTTCAAGTCTAACTTCACGGTGACGTCGGAGATGGTGGTCACAGACCGTCAGGAGGGTAGGGACCTTAAACCCATCAGAACACGCGATACCTTTAACCGTAGGGACAATTTCTATGATAAGGTCGTCTTTTTCAAAGACCCGGATTTCTGGGGCAGCGACAATATCATTGAACCCACGGAAGATCTGTTGAAAGGTATCGAGAAGATCAGACGTAGGATTTCCGGCGATTGACAATCCGCTATTATATTGGGAGAAAAAACTGAGGGCTGGCAATCGCCAGCCCTCAACCAACACAAAAACTAAACTAGACTTAACTAAACATTTCGGGATTTTCACAAACCCTCGAATGCTGTGCAAATATACATTTATTATTTGAAAGTTGCAAGCATTTTAACGAAAATTTATGCGAAAACCATTTGGAATCAGATTTTTATGCCGTTTTGCAACATAAAGTGGTCTAAAATGGTCATGGCTGCCATCGCTTCTACCACAGGTACCGCTCTGGGCAGTACACACGGATCATGACGCCCTTTGGCTGTCAGGGTTGTGGGGTTGCCGTCGAGGTCGACGGTGTTCTGTTCCATCAACAACGTGGCGACGGGTTTGAAGGCCACGCGGAAATAGATATCCTGACCGTTGCTGATGCCACCCTGGATGCCACCGCTGTGATTGCATACGGTCGTGATACGGCCGTTTACGGAACAGAAGGGGTCGTTCTGCTCAGAGCCGCGGGCTGTAACACCCTCGAAGCCCTCGCCATATTCGAAGCCCTTGACGGCGTTGATGCTCAGCATCGCTGCGCCTAAATCAGCATGCAGCTTGCCGAATTCCGGTGATCCCAAACCCGCGGGACATCCCTTGATGACACAGGTAATGACACCTCCGATGGTGTCGCCCTCGCCCTTTACTTGAGTGATGAGGGCCTCCATCTCTGCCGCTTTCTCAGCATCAGGACAGCGAACGGCATTCGTCTCCGTCTGTGAAAGGTCATAAAGACGGTAGTCGCGCTCAAGAGCGATGCTGCCCACCTGCGAGGTATAGGCCTGAACGCTGATGCCCAATTGCCTGAGTACCAGCTTGGCCAGCGCGCCACCCACACAACGGCTGATGGTGATACGGGCAGAGGAACGGCCTCCACCACGATGGTCGCGGATGCCGTATTTCTGGAAATAGGTATAGTCGGCATGCGAGGGACGGAACACGTTGCGCATGTTCTCATAGTCCTGCGAATGCTGGTTGGTGTTGCGCACGATGAAGCCGATGGGACAGCCCGTTGACTTGCCCTCGAAGACACCACTGAGCAGCTCCACCTGATCAGGTTCTTGGCGCGATGTCGTGATCTTGCTCTGTCCTGGGCGACGACGATTGAGTTCCTGCTGGATGAAATCCATGTCGATGTCGATGCCTGCAGGCATGCCGTCGACAACGCCACCGATGGCTTCACCATGACTCTCGCCAAAGGTCGTCAGCCTGAATATAGTCCCGAATGTATTCACTATTAACTATTCTTTTAGTCGCTTCGCTTTGTAAAAGCGCTTACGCGATTACACTATTCACTATCAATGGCAGTGTCCGCAGCCACAGCCGTCGCCATGCTCGTGGTCGTGGTCGCAGCAGCCGTCTTCACAGCCTTCGCCATGATGGTGTCCGCAACCGTGACAGCCGCCTGTCAACATCTTGATGGTCTTATTGATCTCTTCCTCTGTGGCATCGCGGTTCTCGCGGATGGTGCCAGTGAAATTGAGGGTCTTGCCAGCCAAGGGGTGGTTGGTATCGACGGTGACGCCATCTTCCTCTACCTTCACCACTCTGGCCATGAACTGATGGTCCTCGCCGTCTGTCAGTGTGATGACGGCATCAGGATAGATGTTCTCATGGTCGAAATGACCGTTGATCGAGAACACCTCGCGCTCCAGCTTATGAACGCCCTGGGGCTCGTAGGTACCGAAGGCCTGCGCTGGCTCGATGGAGAAATCGAAGGTGTCGCCTTTCGCATGCTGGATCACCTCCTGCTCAAACGCGTCGAGGGCGATGCCAAAACCGGTGATAAACTCGAAGGGGCGCTCAGAGCCTGTTTCCTCCTGAAGAGACTTCTTGCCGTCGACAATCGTATACAACTGATATTCGACAGACATGAACTTATTGGGAATTTTATCCATACCTTATTATATATATATGTTTCAGGTTGCAAAGGTAATCATTTTAATCCATAAACCCGTCTTTTTTGACTGAAAATATAAAAAAATCATGAATCGTGCTATTCTTTGACATGGGTCAACAAAAGAGCTGTTTGCGCACACAATTCCACAAAAAGACTTGTTTTGTTCTAAAAATCGCCGTAACTTTGCACCGTCAAAAGACATACAGGATTACATTTTAGTATTAAAGTAGGGGCAAACAGGATAACAAATTAACACACGCCCCGAGTAAAGAAAAGAAAGGGTAAAAAGATGAAAAAGATGATTTTGACAATGGTAGCAATGCTGAGTATGACCATGGCATTTGCTGAAGGTGAGAACATGAACAGTGTAAACAACTTGGCCGCTTATGACATGAGCTGCAATATGAACAAACTTGCTGAGGCTCTGTCACTGACCGCTGATCAGAGAGAGGCTGTAGACAACATCTACCAGACCTTCACCGCTGAGATGATGTTTGCTGCACAGTATTACAGCAACGACCAGCGCAAGGAGATGGTTAAGAAGGCTCTCGAAAAGAACGTTGCCTGGATGAGGTACGTGCTTAACGAAAAGCAGAGTCATACTTACCTGATGCTGTTGAACACCACCATTAACAATCGTGGTCTGAACAAGTAAAAATTAAATTAATCAACCAAGAGAGAGGCATTCCGGAAGGGATGCCTCTATTTTTGTGGCAAAAACTTGCATATCTCAGATTTTTTTGCTTATTTTGCAGGCAGAATCGTTATTACTAAACAATAAGCAAACATGAAAAGTCTGAAATTAGTTTTGATTTCCGTAGTGGCAGCTGTTTTTGTCAGTTGTGGCACTACCAACACGGTGCCCATCACAGGGCGCCAGCAGACGCTGATGGTCAGCGACGGTGAGGTGCTCAGCCTCTCTACCCAGCAGTATCAGGAGTTTATGAAGACCGCCAAGCTCTCCACCAACCAGACCAACACGGCGATGGTGAAGCGGGTAGGGCAGAACCTGGCCAACGCAGTAGTTAACTATCTGAACAGCAACGGTTTGTCGAATGATGTTCAGAATTACAACTGGACCTTCAATCTGGTTCAGGACAAGCAGGTGAATGCCTGGTGTATGCCTGGTGGTCTGATCTGTGTCTACGAGGGCCTGTTGCCCGTCACGCAGGATGAGGCCTCTCTGGCCATCGTTTTAGGTCATGAGATCGCACATGCTGTGGCCCGTCACTCTGCCGAGCAGATGAGCACCCAGATGAAACAGCAGTATGGTCTGCAGATCGGATCGATGGTGGCTGGTGCCCTGGGTATGGGAACCAACACACAGTCGATTGTGCAGGCAATTGTGGCACAGGGTTTCAACTTCAAGAACCTGAAATACTCTCGTAACCACGAGACCGAGGCCGACCACATGGGTCTGATCTTCGCTGCGATGGCAGGCTATGATCCTCAGGTGGCCACATCGTTCTGGCAGCGCATGTCAGCGCAGTCTACGAACCAGACGGCTGAGTTCCTGAGCGACCACCCCTCTGATGCCACCCGTATTCAGAATATTCAGGGCTGGATGCCTGAGGCCTTGAAGTATTACAAGCCGAAGACCACAACCACCACTACGAGGGCTGCTTCCACGTCGACCGCAAAGAAGGCCACTTCTACCAAGAAGACCACTACGACCAAGAAGACAACAAAGAAATAATAACGACCACGAATTACACGAATTTCACTAATTTTCCATGCGGATCATTAATTCGTGAAATTAGTGAAATTCGTGGTTTTTAATCTTATTCGTGGTTTTTATAATTGATTGTTTCTTAATTTTTCTTCTGTTATCGTTATTTTTCCGCCTTTCTTCAGGCTGCCGAAGAGGATTTCCTTCATCAGCAGGGGCTTGAGCCTGCCAGTGATTACGCGGTCCATCTCGCGGGCACCGTATTCCTTCGTGAAGCCCTCTTTCAACAGGTATTCGAAGGCCTCGTCGGTAAGGGTCATCTCCACCTTCCTGACAGTCAGTTTCTCCTGCAGCTCACCCAGCTTCTTGCGCAGGATGAGTGTCGCCATCGTGCGGTCCATATCGTTGAAGACCACAGTGCCCGAAAGACGGTTGATGAATTCCGGCTTGAAGGTCTTCTTCACCTGCTTCAGCATCGCCTCTCCGCGACTCACATTCCCAGCGAATCCGATGTTCGCCTGACCAGCGTATTGCGCGCCCGCATTCGAGGTCATGATGACAATCACATTGCGAAAATCGGCCTTGCGCCCCTTGTTGTCAGTGAGCTTGGCATAGTCCATCACTTGTAAAAGAATATTGTAGATGTCCTGATGGGCTTTCTCTATCTCGTCGAGCAGCAGCACACAGTTGGGTGTCTTGCGGATGGCATCCGTCAGCAGACCACCATCCTCATAACCCACATAGCCCGCAGGCGAGCCGATCAGCTTCGCCACCGTATGCTTTTCCGTATATTCACTCATGTCGAAACGCACCAACGAGATACCCAGTTCTTTAGCTAATACACGGGCTACCTCTGTCTTTCCTACACCCGTAGGACCCACAAAGAGCAGCGAAGCGAGGGGCTTGTCATCGTCCAGCAGTCCAGCCTTCGACAACTGTACGGCCTCCACCACCTGGCGCACTGCCTGGTCCTGTCCGTAGATCTTGCTGCTGATGCGCTCATAGAGTGTCTCGAGGGCTGCATTGTCATCTTCTTTCATCGCCAAAGCATCCACTTTGCAGGTCTTCGCAAGGATATCGGCCACGAGCGCCTTGTCCACCGTCTGACGCTTCTGTCCATACAGATGGTTCATCTCACGGTAGGCACCTGCCTCGTCTATCAGGTCAATGGCCTTGTCAGGCAGGAACCGTTCGTTGATATACTTTGCGCTGGCATTCACAGCAAATTCTAAGGCCTTTTCTGCATAGAACACGCCATGAAACTGCTCATAGCTCTTCTTCAGCTGTTTCAGTATCTCGAGTGTCTCAGCAACTGTGGGTTCTGCGATGTCGATTTGCTGGAAGCGTCGCACCAGCCCTTTCGACTTGGAAAAATGACGGTTGTATTCCTCGTAGGTCGTTGAGCCGATAAAGCGTATCCTGCCTGATTCCAGATAGGGCTTGAGCATGTTCGAGGCGTCCATTGTGCCCTCGCTGTTGCCGCCTGCGCCCACAAGGTTGTGGATCTCGTCGATGTAGACGATGTTATTGTCTGATTCCTTGATGATGCCGTCCATCACCTCCTTGATGCGCTTCTCGAAATCGCCACGGAACTGCGTGCCGGCGAGCAATGTCCCAAGGTCAAGCTGATAGATCTTACTGCCTTTCAGGCGTTTGGGCACCTGTGGGTGGTTCGTGTCTATCCATGCAGCGAGACCATAGACGATGGCCGTCTTTCCCACGCCAGGCTCACCGATATGCAGGGGATTGTTCTTCTCCTTGCGACAGAGCACCTGGATGGTCCTCAGCAGTTCGTCTTTTCTTCCGATCAGGGGGTTGTGCAGGTAGTATGTGTCGTTCAGACAGGTCACCATCTTGCGCCAGGGCTCCTTGTCC
This sequence comes from Prevotella sp., assembly GCA_016290175.1. Classification (GTDB taxonomy): domain Bacteria; phylum Bacteroidota; class Bacteroidia; order Bacteroidales; family Bacteroidaceae; genus Prevotella. Next base: position 12,813 of record JAEETD010000063.1, read on the forward strand.
TGTTCCGTCCCCTCCTCCAGGTCATCATCGTCGGTGCTGGCCTGGTCGTGGTCATCTTCGTAGCGTGCCACAAGTTCGCTCATGAAATCCTGCTCATACTGGCCCAGCAGGTTCTTCAGCAGATAGGCGGCATACGACTCCTTCAGGTTCAGGATGCCTTTCACGATATGGGGCACGTAGATATACTGTGCGCTGGAGTTCTTCACGATCTGATAGGCAGCGAGCAGGGCTGCGCGCAACTGTTCGCTGGTGCCGATCTGGTAGTTGCCCACGTCCTCAGGCACACGCTCCATCTTCTCAAAATAGTCCTTCAGGCTCTGGTTCACGATGTTAAGGTCGACGCCCCAGTCGATGAGCGACTTGTTGAACTCATACTGCTGCAGCAGGGCAAAGATAAAGTGCTCTGGCGTGGTGAACTCGTGACGGTATTTCTCTGCCGCCGTGTGCATGTCGTGAAAGGCCTGGTTCACCTTCTGTGTATAGTAGATATCCATATCTTATCGTTATTCTTCAGGTTCGTATGTCAGTCGCAGGGGGAATCCCTCTTCGCGGGCCATCTGCGTGGCCTTGTTCACCTTCGACACGGCGATGTCGTAGGAGTAGATGCCCACTACGGCCTTGTCGGAGTGGTGCACCTGCAGCATGAGTGCTTCGGCATCGGCCTGACTCTTGAAAAACACCACCCTGAGCACCTTCACCACAAACTCCATTGTGGTGAAGTCGTCGTTGTAGATGGTCACCTTGTAGCGGCGCGGCTCGTTGAGGTCTACGCGCTGCCTTTCCCTGACGCTTGACTGTTCTTTTGCCATACGGCGACAAAAGTACACAAAAAAAGCCACATCTGCAAGAGATGTGGCCTAAATTATTAATTTATACCTCTGATTAGAAGTTGTAATACACACCGAACATGATGTTATTGTTGTCGAGGTTAAGACCGAAAGCATTGCTGCTGTCGCCGTCACCCTTCGGGCTGAAAGTCTCGAAACCAACGAAACCGACGTGAGCCACGAGGCTGATCTTGTCGCTAGCCTTCAGAGCGATACCAGGACGGAGACCTGCCTGGAAGGCAGAACCGAGGTCCTTGTAGCTGGCGAATCCGATACCACCGTCAATAAACACGTTCACCATATCAGAATCAAGGAAGGTGTAACGGGCATAGGGGTTAACCATGAACACCTCAGTCTTACCAGGGTTGAAATCGAACTCACCGAAGTTGCAGGTACCCTTCTGATAACCCAGAGCCACACCGATGGCCCACTCGTCATTCAGGTTGTAACCAACCTCAGGAACGATCTTATAGGTTGACTCAGAATCACCGCTGCCCATCTTGGCGCTACCGAAACCTACGCTACCTCCAACGTAAACCTGTGCATTCATGTTCATAGCTGCAAAAACAGCAACCATTGTCATTAAAATCTTTTTCATAATTTTCTTCTTTTAAATTAAAAAACTACTATTCAAATTTGTTATTTGGTCCTGAAAACCGGTGCAAAGGTAGGGTGTTTTTTGTTTCCTGTATACAAAATTCATTATTGTGTGCGCAAACAGTGTATATTTTTGACTCAAATCAATAGTATTTGCTTTTTTATTAGTAACTTTGTAGCCATAATTATTTAAATAGGTGTTATCATTATGAAAAAGAATCTCATTTTGACCTTGTGTCTGGCCTGTGGCCTGCTACATGTCTCAGCACAGACCAAGGACGGGGGTATCTCGAAGGAGATGCTCCAGGAGTTCCAGAAGGAACAGAAGCATTGCCAGGCAGGCAAGGCATTGTCGAATGCCCTTTCTGGTGTGAGCATCGATGTTTTGGCCAAGAACTACCAGGCCGCTGCTCTGCCCATTGACAAGAATTTCAGTATCGAGACCCGTAAGCAGTCGATCACCAACCAGAAGTCGTCAGGCCGCTGCTGGATGTTCAGCGGACTGAATGTGCTGCGCTCCAACTACACCATGCAGCACGACTCCGTCAGCATCGAGCTCTCGCAGGCTTATCTCTTCTTCTGGGATCAGCTGGAGAAGGCCAACCTGATGCTGCAGGGCGTGATCGATACAGCCAAGGATCCCATCGACAACCAGCGCGTGCAGTTCTTTTTCCATTATCCCATCAACGATGGCGGCACCTTTTGTGGCATTGCCGACCTCGCTCCGAAGTATGGTCTTGTGCCCGCTGATGTGCAGCCTGAGACCTACACCAGCGATAACACGGCGAAGGCCCGCAGTCTGATAGCCTCGAAGCTGCGCGAGTTCGGTCTGCAGCTGCGCGACATGGTGGCAAAGAAGCAGAAGTCTGCCGATATCACCAAGGCCAAGACTGAGATGCTGGGACAGATCTATCACATGCTCGAACTGACGCTGGGCACACCTACGCAGAAGTTTACCTATGCCTTCAAGGACAAGAACGGCCGTCCTCTTGGACAGGCGAAGGAATACACCCCGCTGTCGTTCTATCAGGAGGTGGTCGGAGGTCCCATCAACGGCACTTTTATCATGGTGATGAACGATCCGCGTCGTGAGTATTTCAAGACCTACGAGGTGGAGTACGACCGTCACGTCTATGACGGAACCAACTGGAAATACCTCAACCTGCCGATGGACGAGATCGAGAAGCTCGCCATCGCCTCGCTCAAGGATGGCCGTAAGCTCTACAGCTCATACGACGTGGGTAAGCTGTTGGACCGCACGCGCGGCTATGCCTCGCTCGACAACTTCGACTACGGTTCGCTCTTCGGCACCACCTTCGGTATGGACAAGGCGCAGCGCATCTCTACCTTCGACAGCGGTTCTACGCACGCGATGACGCTCACGGCCGTCGACCTCGATGCTGCAGGCAAGCCCCTGAAGTGGAAGGTGGAGAACTCCTGGGGCACGGACAGTGGTCAGCAGGGTTACCTGATTATGACCGCCGACTGGTTCCGTGAGTATATGTTCCGTCTCGTGGTGAATAAGAAATATGTGCCCGAGAATCTCCTCAAGGCTTTCGACACCAAGCCCATCATGGTGATGCCCGAAGATCCGCTTTTCCTCCCTGATGAATAATATATAACCACAGATTACGCAGATTTTTAAGAATATGAAAAAATCCCCAGCCATTATGAGTATCGTCATTGCAGCAGCAACGATGTCTTTAGGTTCCTGCCAGCAGGCGCAGCGTGAGAACCCCCTGTTGCAGGAAAGTACATTACCCTTCGGAGCCCCCGATTTCAGCAAGATCGACAGCACCGACTACATGCCAGCCTTCGAGGCTGCCATCCAGCAGACCCGCGACGAGATCAAACAGATCACAGACAATCCTGACTCTGCCACCTTCGAGAACACCATCCTCGCCTACGAGGAGAGTGGCAAGCTGTTAGACCGTGTGGGCCGCGTGTTCTTCGCCCTCGTTGAGGCCGACAAGACGCCTGCACTTGCCGACATCGAGAAGAAAGTGCAGCCCATGCTCACCGACCTCGAGAACGAGATATCCTTCAACAAGGCCCTCTTCGAGCGTATCAAGAAGGTCTACGACAATGAGTATGAGTCGCTCGAGGCCGAAAACAAGAAACTGCTCGAGGAAACCTACAAGGAGTTTGTCCGCAAGGGTGCCCTTCTGCCTGACGACAAGATGGAACGCATGAAGGAGATCAACCTGCGTATCTCTGAGTTACAGACCAAGTGGGGCGAAGTGCTCCCCGATGCCACCAACGATGCTGTGGTCTGGGTGGACAAGAAGGAAGACCTGGCAGGCATGAGCGAAGCCGATATCGCCCAGTGCGAGAAGGATGCCCAAAGTCGTGGCGGCAAGGCCCCGTATGCCATCGTCATCGTCAACACCACACAGCAGGCCCCCCTCGCCAGTCTCGACAACCGCGAACTGCGCAAGAAGGTGTTCGAGGCCTCCGTGCATCGTGCTGACGGCACAGGCAAGTACAACACGTTCGACATCGTCTGCGAGATGGCCAAGTTGCGTGCCGAGAAGGCCGAGATCATGGGTTATCCTAACTACGCCGCCTATTCATTGGAGAATACGATGGCCAAGACCCCAGTGAATGTCCGTGCTTTCCTGATGAACCTGATTAAGGCCTATGTACCCAAGGCTGATGCCGAGACCAAGGCCATTGAGGACTTTGCCCGCAAAACTCAGGGTCCCGAATTCCAGTTGCAGGCCTACGACTATTTCTACTATTCCGCCAAGATGAAGAAGGAGCTGCTCAACGTGAGCGACGACGAGGTGAAGCCCTATTTCAATGTCGACAGCGTGCTTCTCAATGGTGTCTTCTACGCCGCCAACCGTGTCTACGGTCTCACCTTCAAGCAGCGCGACGACATCCCCCTCTACCACCCCGACATGAAGGCCTTCGAGGTTATCGACAAGGACGGCAAGCCCATTGCCCTCTTCTGTTGCGACTACTACCGACGTCCCTCTAAGCGCGGTGGTGCGTGGATGGACGGTTTCCAGAAGCAGAGCCGCCAGCGCGGCACGATGCCGATTATCTTTAATGTATGCAACAACGCGAAGGCTCCCGAGGGCAAACCCTCGCTGATCACCTGGGACGAGGTCACCACCATGTTCCATGAGTTCGGTCACGCCCTGCACGGCATTCTCTCCAACTGTCAGTACTACCGTCTGAGCGGCACCAGCGTCGCCCGCGACTTCGTCGAGATGCCCTCGCAGTTCAATGAGTCGTTTGCGGCCATCCCCGAGATCTTCGATCACTATGCCCGTCATTACGAGACCGGTGAGCCCATGCCTGCCGACCTGAAGGAGCGCATGCTCAAGAGCATCAACTTCCAGCCGTGCTACGCCCTGGGTGAGAACCTCGCTGCCACCTGTGTCGACCTGGCTTGGCACATGCTCGCCTCGAAGGATATTCCCACAGCCGA
>JAEETD010000131.1 GCA_016290175.1 Prevotella sp.
ATCGGCGTCCACGGTCTGCGGCGTCATGTGCCACTCATCCTTGTCCACGGGCTTGTTCACCTTACGGCCCAGGATATCGAGCGTGCTCCACTCGGCAATATTGCCCAGGTTCTCATAGAGCGACAGACTCTCGTCGACCTTCAGGCCGCTATAGTCCTTCCACTTGTCAGGATAACCTATCTTAATAATAAAGTTCTCCAGTTTGTCCTTGGCCTTTGCCTTGGTCTCAGCACCCATCCACGTAGCCTCGTCGATACGCTGTGCGAGGGCTGTCTGCAGATTGTGCACCAAGTCTAACATACGCTGCTTGCTCGTTGCGGGGAAATGCTTTTCCACATAGAGTTTGCCGATGGCCTCACCCAGGACACCGCTCACAAGACTGACGGCACGCTTCCAACGGGGACGATCCTACTGGGTACCGCTCATCACCGAGCTCAGTCTGACAGCCTCAGCGCGGAAGGCATCGCTCAACTGGCTGCTGGCGCCGGCAATCACCTTGATCTCAGCATAGGCCTTCAGGTCGTCGAGAGCCGTCTCTGCCAGGATCTTCTCCACCTCGTGAATAGCCTCCGGCTGACCTACGTCAACAAGGTCGAAAGCAGGGAATCCGCCCATGAGGAACATATTGCCCCAGTCAATGCCAGGATAATCCGTCACCAGCTGGGCGTAGGTCATCTTGTGATAGTTGGCATCGATGTCACGCAGTTCCACGCGGCTCTTGCTGGCTTTGGCGATACGTGTCTCAATGGCCATCACAGCCTCCATCTTCTTCTTGGCCACAGCCTCATCATTGCCTACCATCTCAAAGAGGTTGGTCATGTAGGTCCTGTAGGCCTCACGGATGCGCTTTGTCTGCTCGTCATCATTCAGGTAATAGTCCTTTGTGCCGAGGCCGAGGCCACCCTGCCCGATGCTCACAAGGTTCATCTTGGCATTGCGCATGTCTGCACCCACGCCTACTCCGAACATCAGTGTGTTCTCACCTTTACGGTCGAGCTGTGCCGTCACCAGCTGATACTCACGACGGTCCTTCACGGCGGCAATCTTCTCGAGTGTCGGTTTCAGCGGTGTCCAGCCCTCGCGGTTCAGACGTACGCTGTCCATCATCAAGCGGTAGAGCGAGCCGATCTTCTGGCCTAGTGTGCCCTGCTCCTGAGGGGCATTGGCATACTGCAGGATCAGTTCCTGAATCTGCTTCTGACTCTCCTCATACAGGTCGGTGAAGGCACCATTGTTCGTGTGCTCTGCATCGAGGGGATGGGCCTTCATCCATCCACCGGCTGCATACTGAAAGAAATCATCGCCCGGACGCACCGATGTGTCGAGGTTCTGAGTGAAATTCTGTCCCATGGCGGTCATCGCCATCATCAGACAGGAAAGGGTTACAATCTTTTTCATACTCACTTTATTTAGTATTTTACCTTTTTACTTTTTTACCTTTTTACTTTTTTACTTTTATGCGTTTGACGCTGTTTGAGTGCGCAAAGATACACAATTATTCATAAGAAATGCTGAATTTAAGTTTTTTTTAATCACTCACGTTTGTTATCTCCGCGATTTTTCACTAAATTTGCACCAACAAACTTCTCTTTACTAAAACGAAACGAACATGAAAGATTTAAAAATGTACATCAACGGTCAGTTCTGCGAGAGCTCGAACGGCCAGTGGATTGAAGTATTGAACCCCTCTACTGAGGAAGTGATTTCCCGTCAGCCGGAAGGCACTATCGAGGATGTAAACCGTGCGCTCGATGCAGCCCGTGCTGCCCAGAAGGCCTGGGGCAAGACGCCCGCCATCGAGCGTGCCCAGTATCTGCTGAAGATGGCCGAAGGCATCAAGAAGCGCGAGAAGGAGTTCACCGAGATCATCATGCGCGAGCAGGGAAAGACCCGCACATGGGCTGCCATCGAGGTAGGCGCCACCATCGCCTATTTCGAGTATATGGCCACCTTCGCCCGTCATATCGAGGGCGAGATCATCCCCAGCGACCGTCCCAACGAGACCATCCTGCTCACGAAGAAGCCCATCGGTGTGGTAGCAGGCATCCTGCCCTGGAACTTCCCGTTCTTCCTCATCGCCCGTAAGGCCGGTGCTGCGCTGATTGCCGGCTGTACCATCGTCATCAAGCCCTCACAGCTCACCCCGGAGAACTGCACGGAGTTCGCCAAGGTTGTCGCAGAGACCGGTCTGCCCGCAGGCGTCATCAACATTGTCACCGGTAAGGGTTCCGTCATCGGCAACGAGATGGCCGGAAGTCCGAAGATCGACATCGTCAGCGTCACAGGTTCCGTAGGTGCCGGCGAAAGCATCATGGCCGCTGCCTCGAAGAACATCACCAAGGTGAGCCTCGAGCTCGGCGGTAAGGCCCCTGCCATCGTCATGAAGGATGCCGACCTGGAGCGCGCCGCACAGTGGATCGTTGACAGCCGTATCGGCAACAACGGCCAGATCTGTAACAATGCCGAGCGCGTGTATGTGCAGAAGGAGGTGAAGGAAGCCTTCACGAAGATCCTGGTCGACAAGATGTCGAAGGTGAAGGTAGGCGATGTCTGCGCCGATGAGAGCGTCGACATGGGTCCGTTGGTAGAGGCCCGTGCCTTGGAGAGCGTCACCGAGAAGGTGGAGCGTGCCATCAAGCAGGGTGCCAAACTGCTCTGCGGCGGTCACCGCGTCGGCACGAAGGGTTACTTCTATGCCGCCACCGTGCTCGACAACTGCACGCAGGACATGGACATCATCCATGAGGAGACCTTCGGCCCAGTGATCCCGCTCATCGAGTTCTCCGACATCGACGAGGCCATCAAGTATGCCAACGACTGCGAGTACGGTCTGGCATCGAGCATCTTCACCAAGGATCTCAACATCGCCGTGAAGGCCTGCCGCGAACTGGAGTTCGGCGAGACCTACATCAACCGCGAGCACTTCGAGGCCATCCAAGGCTTCCACGCCGGTGTGAAGAAGTCGGGTATCGGCGGTGCCGACGGCAAGCACGGCGTAGACGAATATCTCGTTACCCACGTCACTTACCTCGACACTTACGAGGACATGTAAACAATTAATCCCCGCCAGCCGGCGGGGATTAATTTTAGAATTTCAGTTTGTAACTCAGACCTATCAGATGGCGATCGGCTTCAAGCCCATCATCGTCATTGCTGATATGCTGATAGCGGTAGAATGCCCCCACAGCGTGCTGCTTCGTGAGAGACCACTCCGCACCAACCTGATAACGCACCTTTTCCAACGACATCTGATTGAAGAATTCCACACTGGCATAGGGTGACACAGGCACATTTTTACTGTCGTATTCCACCTGCAGACGGGTGCGCAACACATGTTTGCCCTTACCGCTATAGGTATGCGGCTTCCCGTCGTAGGCATTCTTCAGATAGCTCCAACGCTCATCGACGGTATATTCAGGACGATAGGTGTACTGCCAGCGCTCACGAAGCGAGAACTTGAAGTCGCCAATCAGCTTCTTGCTAAGTGTCAGCGACACATTGAAGCGGTGGCGCGCTGACCAGTATTGGGCCCTCTTCTTGGGATCACCTACATCTGCATCACCATCGTCCACCGCGTCGTCTGTCTCGTCATAATAGGTGATGCGCTCATAAT
>JAEETD010000064.1 GCA_016290175.1 Prevotella sp.
GAACGAATGGATAAGTACGACGAAGATGCTAGACGGCGTGATTGACTTCGACGAGGCTGTGCGTAATCCTGACGACCCCGAGGCCATGCAACAGGCATTTTTGTTCGAGAATGACTGGTTGCACTTGAATGCCAAAGGCTATGAGACCATGGGCGGGTGCATTGACCTAAACCTTTTCACCAAGACCGATCCTCTGGCTGACAACGATGAGGAAGAACCCGGCTATGAAGATGCCGTGTGGATTGAAGCAGAGGATATGCGCACGAAATCAGTAGGAACGGCCTTCAAACTGGTGGAGAATACAGCAGCCTCCGGAGGCAAATATCTAGAGACAGTGACGCAGATGACCTCAACGCCAACCAGCGATGCCTATCAGCTCAACGCCACTTTCTCAGTCAAGATAGCGGGTACCTATTATATCTTCGCACGCGTGTTGTGTCCAACCTGGGATGACGACAGCTATTGGGTGAGTATCGACGAGCCGCTGAACAACTATTTTGCAAACGGTCTGCAAACGTCCTCATGGGATTGGAAGGAGCTCACAAACGTGAGGTTTCAGCCTGGGGAACACCAACTGACCATAGGTGGCCGTGAGGATGGTGCCTGTATCGACAAGATCTGCATCACCGCCAACCCTGTACCACCTACGGGAATGGGGGGTGCTGCAACCCCTACTGCTATCAGTTACTTTTCCTCAAACAGACATGCTGTCGCCTCAGTCGAAACATACTCTTTGAGCGGTATCCGCCGCTTGGCGTCACACGACTCTGGCCCATATATTGAAATACAAAGTGCTGAGGACGGGACTATTCTGTCACGCAAGGTTATTATGAAATAACCATTTCTTAACGAGTCTGACTGCTGATACCGGCAGTGGAGATTTTAATGCGGGTTGGTTTACCGTTGTTGTAGAAGGAAGCGGTAAACCGACCCTCATCGTTAAGACGGGCGTTGGGATTCCAATAGAGCGTACGGCGATAGTCCTTCACGTCGGCATTAAAAGACATGTGACTATAGTCGGGATGATAGAAATCGGCGGGTTCGTACATGCCGTCGAGGATGATACGGCGGTCGCGGAAGGTGTAACGCTTGGAGTCGTCTGGCAGGAGCATGTAGTCAAGGGTAACATCGGCAACGGTCGACTGCATAGGCACGGGACGGTCTTCATTGCGAAGCTCGAAGTCGGTGAACAGACGGATCTCATGCTGACGGTTCAGCTTGATACGGTCATAGACCCACATATCGCTGCGGAACTGCTCCATAACAGTGGGACCCGGATCGTAATTGCGGAAGAAGACGTAAGGTGTGAGTTCCTGATCGTTAAGGCGCGCCATCACCTGTAGAGCACGTTCACTGTTATAATTGCCAAGTAAGGCGTAGGCAATCTGCATAGGAAACTTACGGGGTTCGAAACGACCGAAAGAGAGACCACGATCAGTCACGAGGTTATAGAGGTCGACGGCATCGTAGACATAGGCCGGCTTGGAGTAATCGATGGCATGGCGACCGCGATGGAGTTTACCCTTGACCTTCACCTCGCGGAGTGTCTGATCCATCTTCGAGAGACGGGCGGTGTCGAGTAATGTGTAGTCATCAAAGGCGGTACCGGCTGTCAGCTCGGGTTGATGACACTGGTAGTAGTCATATTTCTTTGCAAAGACGGGAAAGAAGAGATCACGCTTCACGTAAAAGTCGGGCCAAGCCGTCTCGTCAAGCATGCCTTTATTGAGTTTCTTCTGGCGTTTCTCCTCGGAGAGGTCACTTTTAGAGGCACGCAGAAAGAGGATTGCCTGTCCGTAATAAGCTGGGATGTCGAACACAAAGTGTCCGCCGGCATCGGTTTCCATCTTAACCGTGGCAATGTCATCGGGGAAAACCAGTTCTCCTTCGAGAGTGACGGGCTTCCTGAGCCCCTTGTTGTCGATGCCAAAGAATGGGTCGAAAGCACTTGTAGGCTGCTCAGGGTCCTGCACATAAATGGCGGTGCCCACCTGTTCTACCTGGATAGTACCCTCCTGCTGCTGTGCCACAAGACCGTCAGGGGTCGTCGCCTCGTAACGGTTCATACCCGTCACCATCTCACTACCACTTTCCTGATCAACGAGGTCAGAGTCATTGGCTTCCTCTACACTCGGACTATAGCCGAAGATTCCCATCGCCCAATAACGCACCTCATCGGGATGTATTTCGTCACTGTCACCCACGGGCCAGACGCTTCCCTCGACGGTCATATACTGTTCGGGCTCGTAGCGTAGGCGTTCGCCACTGGTGATCTCGGCAAAGTCGTAGCGCCGCCAACCCTGTACCATCATCAATAGGTCAAGAGCCTGACGGTGCTCAGCATCATCTACCTCAAAATAGTAGTCGGGATAGGCCACGAAGCCCTTCAGCTCGCTGGAGAGCAACAGGTCAGTCATGATAGTACCAGTATCGTAGGTGGGTTCCTCGTTAGCACCATCGCGAACGGAGATGGAGAGATGCTTCATGGCCGCGGGAGCTTGGAACTGAAGCGTGACAGCCTCGAAGGGCTGGTATTCACTCTGCAGACCGGTAACGGTGACGGGATTAACATCGTAATCATGATGATTGACAAAAAAGAGGCGATCGGCCAAAAGACGGCCGTCCTCGTCGAGAACAATAAGATCATTGACACCCGTCGGAAAAAGAGAGGCATCTAGAGTGAGACGTCCGCCGCCAGTAACAGTCTGGAAAGACTTCAACACGCCACGGCAAAGGACGGCCACCGCAAAATTGTGATCTATAGGGAAACCTTGCGGGGCAATCTCGGCAGTGAGTTCAGAGCCGATAGCGTCGAGTCGAAGTGCACAGCCCACATCTTCAGCTTTCGGCAGGTTGAAGCGATAGTCCTTGCCATGATAAGTGAAGCGGGCTCTAAGGCGACCATCGGTCGGAACATCGACCGTGAAAACACCACGGCCCTGATGATTGGTACGAATACGCAGACTGTCGGTTTTGTCGCCTACACGCACAGCACCCTCAATATCTACCTGCCGACCTTCCTCATCGTGTACCTCAAAAGCCACACGGCAACGGGTACCAGCTATCAGATGGCCACCCTCGGGATAGAAATTCACCAACAAGTCTTCCTTCAGTTCCTTCTCAATACGCGTCTTCGGACGGTTGACGATGTACTTCTGCGTGTAGTCACCGGCAGAGTCTGGGCGCTCATAGACGGGTACCACACGGCTATAGACCGTGCCGAACTGGCGGAAGAAGTCATGGGCCATCTCCTTGTTATAAAAAAACTCACGGTCCTTACGACCGTAGGAGTGTTCAGTGACGCGGAAGTTAAGCATCCATCGGGTATAAGCCCTCAGTTCATAATAGCCAGAATAGAGCGAATCCTTCAAAGCGAAGTTACCATCACCGTAGCCATCGGGTGACACAATAATGTTTTGTCGTTCCACTACCAACCCATCGGGTGAGAGCAGTTCGACATAGAGGATATGGCTCATGTCGGTGTAGTCGAGATTGTCGGCACGTACCACATAGGACTTATACCAGATGGTATCGCCTTTGTAATAGCAATTATTGTCGAGGTGGAGATAGACTTTTTCCTGAACTGGTGCGTTTTCAAGCAGCGTGCGGATGCTGTCAAGTTTGGCTTGACCAAACAGAAAAGAAGGAGATATGGAGAGAAGGAGTAAAGTAGATATGACACAAGTCCTGAGCCTGAATAGTACCCAGACCCTAGATAATATATATTGTCTCATTTTCATATCTACTTCTATTCTCTTATTCCCCTACAATCACAAATCCTCCGTTCTCGGGAATCGTCACGGCAATCGGCTTGGTGGCGACTTTCAGCGGTTTGGTGCTACCAATGAGAGCGGCATCGTCGGTATAAGTGGTGACGGTGGTGCCCTTCTTGAAGAACGGACTCAAATCAAGTTTGGTCTTTATTGGCTCCTTTTGAGCACTGATGCCAGCAATGAACCATTTCTGACCAGCACGACGGGCGATGATAGCATATTTGCCAGGATAGCCATCGATGAACTTCACTTCATCCCAAGTAGTTGGAACATCTTTCATGAACTGCACGGCCCACTCGGGAGCATCGGTCAGGTTGGTGGGCGCCATGGCGAAGTGCTGTACGCTCGACTGGAAAAGCACAGCAGTGGCCAAGGCGAAGACATCGCTGGTGCGACGGGTTGTGCCATGCTGGTTGTCGGCATTGTAATGTTTGTTCAACGTAGAACCACCGAAGTCCATCGAGCCCACGACATTACGAATAAAGGTATGGGTACAGGCATTCGTAGCCTCAGCATCACAAGCGCCCTGTCCGAAGTGCAGGTTCTCTGAAGCTAATACGGCTTCCGAAGCCACATAGTTGGGATACATACGCTCCCACCCTCTTGGCAAGGTACAACCGTGGAAGATGCACTGGATACCAAACTCATTAGCATCGGTGAGAATATCCTCGTAGAGTTGCATCATGGGCTGCTTGTCACCTCCGAAGAAGTCGACCTTGATACCTAGGATGCCGTTCTTCTGCATCCACGCCATCTCCTTACGACGGGCTGGCGACTTGTCCATTTTGTCCTTTGGCGACTGCGGAGCATCGTTCCATACACCATTGGAGTTATACCAAAGGAAAAGACCTACACCCTTTGACTGGGCATAGCGCGATAATTCCTCCATCTTTTCATAACCTATCTGCTTGTCCCAAAGGGCATCGACCAGTACGGAACGCCAACCCATGGCAGCTGAGAAATCGATGTAACGCTTCTGCTCGTCGAAATTGCAGCTGGAGTCCATACCGATGATCCATGACCAGGAGCCTTTGCCATAAGTATAGTCCTTTGATGCCTTGTACTTAGGTTGTACCAAATCGTTGGCCACTGTGCTCTCAACGATGTTGGCCAGGGTAGTGCCCAAGGTAATAGTACGCCAAGGCGTCTCGTAGGGCAGGCTGACAGCAGCGGAGGTGCTGCCATGGCCATTGAGTTCACCAGGCTGTGGGAAGCCAATCTTGTAATTCGCGCCACCCTCGTTCAGAAGGCGACAACCAACATAAGTGCCGTCGGTGCCCGTCTCGGAGATGAGTAACCAGCCGGTCGTTCCGGTTTTTCCGGATTGACCGGAATTCCCAGTTAAACGGAACAAACATGGGAAACTATAACCCTCACCCCAGCCGTTCTTGCCCATCGTGTCGTCAAGGGTATAGCTGGTCTCGTAGCTAGGTGAGGTACGTGCGAAGCCACCCATCGGCTTCGACTGTGGACAGAGGAAGGTCGTTGTACCCTCGGGGAGCACAAAACCAGAAGCCTCACCCGTGATAACGGCCACCAGTGTCTCACCACCACGAGCCCGTCGTGGGTAGAGCTTATAACGGAAAGCCACATCGCGATTGCTGACGCGGAATATGACATCGAGAACCTGACGGCCATTCTGTTCTAACTGACATACGGCCTCAGTAGCCTCATATGCAATCTGACTCTGCTTGATGGTCTTCAGCGTGTACGTCTCGCTGACGGTTCGCACCTGACAATCCTTGATGGTCAGACCCGAGGTCAGATCACCGATGTTCGTGTTCAACCCCAACTTCGAAGGCTGCAGGAACACAGTCTCACCCAAAGTCACCTGATAAACGGGCAGTCCCCCTTCGTCACTCACCGTCACGACCACGTTACCGTCTGGACTTGCAAATTGCTTCTCAGCAGCCATTGCGCTGCCATATACTACCATTGATAATGCCATCAAGATGGCGCTCCGCAAATGTTTCATTTCTATACCTTATTATATATATTATTATCTGAAAATCTTTCGGGTTTTTCCATCTGCCAGCCGGAGGATCAGCACGCCCTTTGCCTCGTTACCCACACGACGGCCATGGAGATCATAGAGACCTTCGGTTGGCGTATTACGATTCACATGGACAATGCCTGACGGGGTGAGGTTTCTAATACGACACTCCACCAAGAGGAACTCCTGCATGCCACTTCCCACTTCCTTGAACTGGATGATGTACTTGCCCTTGGTCGTGATGTCGAAAGGCAAAGTGATGCGTTCTGCCGAGGAGATGTTACCGGCAAAGTTGCCACTGATATTCGGTTTGGCTGTGTAGGTGGCCGATGTCTTGACGGTGCTACCTGCGCTACTGAGAATCTTGGCCTGATAAGTAGGCTCACCTTTCCAAGCCACCATAACAAAGGCCAGCTCATATTTGCCAGGCTCCAGGTTCAGGGGATAGTTTGCCAGACGACCATACTCTGCACTGGTGGAACGCCAGTAGAGAGCCTTGCCCTGATAGCCGGTCAGACCCGCGAAAGTACGCGGGCCACTGCCGTTGCTAGCAGGATAGTTACGGACATCGTTGCCATCGGTAGTTCGCCAGCCTACGGGCAGAGCGCCACCTTCCACATTGGTAAAGTCGAGTTCGTAAACGGCTGTCATGTCATAGAATACCGGCTGGATGGTCACATTATCATCAGGCATCACAAATGTGGCCTCGGTATCACAACTCTCAACCGGAATGGACTTCCCTTGTGTGAAGAACACAGAGTTGACAATACGCAAAGCCTTAATGCCATAACCCTCGTTAGGGGTGATGGTAAGATGCACCGTCTGGCCTGCCGCTGCAGAGTCGACATCAGCCTCAACCTTTCCGAAATCAGCCTCTCGCACCTTTACATTAAACTTCTCGACAGGTGTACCAACAGGCTCATAGATGATCTGATCGATGGTCATCTTGATGGCCCCGGAATTCTGGAGTCTGAAATCATTGTCACCAGCCTTCAGTGTAACGGGTATGACAGCCTCGTGCCAATCGTTCTTAGCCACCTTTTCGAAACTGACATCTTGAGCGACGCCATTGACAGTGGCCTTCATATTACCCGCTTTGCTACTATTACAGTAACGCACACGTATCTGATACTCACCACCCTCGGCCAGCTTCTTCAGCTGATGGCGTAGCGCACTATTGGTACTGGCCTGTGTCTCAATAAAGCCTAAACCGGCGAAATCCGTATAATCCTGTGCCCACCAGCCTGAATTGGTCAGTTTGTGGTCAACACTCTTACGGTCCATGTCCTCGGCCTCGATAATGATAGGACCTCTGTACGGCTCCGGTTGCTTAGGCAGTTCGAGTTTTTCTGCTGGCAAAACATCGATCTGACGGTCAGTAGCAGCTCCCGTACAATTGATTTTCACGATGACAGGTCCCATGTGCTTGACCGTGATAGAGAAGGTCTGCGCCTCTGCATCGTATGACTTGCCGGAAATGCTGTAGTTGTGTCCGGAAAGATTACTGATTGTAGGCTTATTGTATGTGCAGGTAGGCTCCGTCGTAACGCCAGTAATCGTGATCTTATCGCTCTGCATGGCGGTACTATCGCTTCGATAGTTGTTGAAATAGAAATCGATATGGCCGGCATACTCACGGATGACAGCACTGGAAAGCTTACCATACTGTAGCTTCAGAGTGTCGCAGGTGTTGTATTTCAAAGGAATGTCTGCCGATGCCGACTTCTTACCGTTCAGATAGGTATAGGGGGTATAGGTGACCAACTGATTGCGATAGCGGTTCACATAGAGATCACCCTTTGACACTTCAGGATACTGTTCGTTGAAATCGGCCTGCTTCTTGGCTTGTGTACCCCAACGCGACGTATAGTTGGAACGTTTCACCTTTACGGGTATTTTCTTGGCGATATCATCATACAGATCTATCACGATGGGGATAGCGCCATAGCGGCCTGTGGATTTGAAATAGCAGAGGTTGTTATACCACTGTCCGTAGTTATGACGGGCCTCCTTCTTCTGATTGGCAGGGTCGGTCTGCAGGTAGACACCGTTATAGAGGTCGTCCCACGAGGTATATGAATCGTAACCCTTAGAGATGTCGAGATCGTTGACAACGACGATCTTAGTTTTGTCAATCACCTCTTCACGCGTAGGGATATACATGGTGCCCTCGATGATCTTACGCCACATATCAATCCAGATGCCCTTAAAGTGAGGTGAGGCAGCCCAGTTGCGACGTGTAAAACCGTCGACATTGGTATCGCTCTGGTTCAGGAAGCACTCCTCACGCCATATCAACTCCGGACCATCCCATACAGAACCGCCATTGACGCACATCTGCTCCATCACCGTTCCGATACCAGCACTGCCAGGATACTTACACTTGTTCTCACCGATTAGCTTACTGGTCATGTCGTTCCAACCACAGTTGTCATAGCGCACACCGTAGTTCTTAGCCAGACCAGAGATAAACGGTCCCCAACAAATGCTCTCGTTGTTATAGAAACTGCTGGAATGGGTATATTTATATAAGAACACGATTGCCTCAGGATATTTCTTACAGGCTGCCAAGAAGTTCTTGTCGGCCTTCAACTCACCCATCGGGTTAGTGCTCATGTGGTAGTCACCGCCACACCAGCTGACCGTAAGAAAACCGCCGTACTTATACGACATTTCCACCAGGTTGGCAAACAGTGCCCAACGCGAAGCCGCTGTCATCGAGCTCAAGTCGCCGGCATCGCCAAAAGCCCAGAACTGTTCGGCATAGTCCCAGCCTAAAAAATTGGGATAGGTCTTGAAAAAGTATTCAAAAGTCTCTAGGTCATTATCCTGAATATGGGTATGTCCACCCGATGCCGGCTGACAGGAAAACCACATGCCGTTCTTCTGACAGACGGATGCCCACGACTTATAGGTACGCACGGCATTACGCGGCATACGGTACATACTTGTCTTCGTATCAAACTGACACGACAGCGAGAGGTTCATACAGACATAGGGTTTGATGTCATCGGGAATGAGGTCAATGATCTTTTGTGGATCAGCCGAATTCCATACGTCAACATGAATCAACCAAAGGGGGTGTTGTGAATCAATAGGCCTGCGCTGCTGAGCCATCATGCTATTGGAAGCAAACAGGAACATCAGCAGCGAAACAAAGAGAATAATGTTCTTTTTCATCGTTTCATTTCGTTTAAATTCCATTTGGCTGCAAAATTACAACATTATTATTATATCATCTTTGTTTTTTGTTTCATTTCTTTTCCAATAAAAAACCCGGGCTTTCACAAGTCCGGGCTTTTACCAAAACAATGTAAAGTTCTAAATGGTTCCATGGATATTAAACTAAAGGTTCTTCCAAACTAACTACTAACTATATAACTAACCTAAAAAACTGTCTTCATCAATAATTTCGGTGCAAAATTACACTTTATTTTCCAAACAGACTCTATTTTATGCATCATAAACTTAACAAAATGTATCATTTGTTTGGAAGTTACGAAAAAATAACCTATCTTTGCACAGAATTTGACTTAAATGGTATATTTTCGAAACAATGTTACGTAAGTACATAACTATATTACTGACAATTTATGCATTCACTGTGTTTGCTCAAACTGGCAAGCTCTTCGATGCAGACAAGCAGTTATCAAGCAGTTTTACGAGCCAGGTATACCTGGATCATGACGGTTTTATATGGGTAGCCACCCGAAACGGCCTGAACAAATATGATGGTTACAAGTTCCATATTCTGAAGAAAGAGCAGGAAATAGAGAACGGAATGGCCAGTAATTATGTCAACTGCATTATACAAGACAAGAACGGTTTGTTTTACATGGGTATGTATGGTGCATTTCAGACTTTCGACGGCAACCGTTTCCACGACATAGAAGTAAAAGACATCGACGGAAACATTGTACCATGTTACATGACCTGCTTTTTGCTTCGTAAAAACGGTGAAATACTGGCTGGCACTTCCGGACACGGCCTGCTGAAAGTAACAGACCGCAGTCATGCCCAGCAGGAGGGCGGTTCTTTAGGCGATATCCATACCATTAATGCTATAGAAGAAGATCCACAAGGACATATCTGGCTTGTTACTGGTGATCAGGGATTATTGGAATATGACGGAAAGAACGTCAAACGCTATTTCAACTCTGATACAGAACGGACAACGATGCGCCGACTCAGCCTGGACAATGACGGAAATCTCTACCTCGGGACCTCGAACCAAGGCGTTTTCGTTCGTTCAGCCAATAGTGGTGACTTTAAGCATATCGAGGTAACAGGCCATAAACATATTTCTGCCATCTATTGTCGCCGTGACGGCAAGATGATGTTTGGTTACGATGGTATGGGACTGGCCATCTACGATCCACAAAGCGGCAAGATAGAAGACAATCCCTATTTCTGCCGCGACGTAGACCTGAGCATGAGTAAAGTCTACTCCATCGTAGAAGATGCCGGCGGTAACGTATGGCTGGGATTGTTGCAGAAAGGCATCTTCATGCAGCCCCAGCAGATTTCTGAATTCAGTTACATGGGCTATAAGCTCGACAAACAGAATTATATCGGGCAGGCCTGTGTCATCAGTACCCTTATCGACAGCAAAGGACGTTGCTGGGTGGGTACGGACAAAGACGGTCTTTATTGTCTCAGCCCCGACCACCGCTTACTCCGTCATTTCAAAGAAAATTTCCCCGGTTCCATCATGAGTATCGGTGAAGATCCTGCCGGACGTATATGGGTAGGCAGCTACGGCGAGGGCTTTGGCTACATCGATGCCGACGCAAAGAGTTACCACAAATATCCCCAGCATCCGAACATCAGTGTCTTTGGCTTTGCCGTCTCCAAGGCCGGAGAACTTTGGATAGCCACCATGGGCCAGGGAGTGTTATGCATCAACCTTAGCACAAACCAGCAAAAAGCCTATGTCACCAATGAGAAGGCAGAGACAGACAGGAACCTTGACTGTATTGTCAACGACTATATCTCAACGCTGTCATTCTCACCCGACGGGAAGCGTCTCTATGTGGCTACCACGATGGGCGTATGCTGCCTGGACGTAGAGAAAGAGAGCTGGACCAATGTATTTGGCAAGAACTGTCTTAATTACGGAACGCCTACACGCGTTGCCAAGGAATACGATGGCAAGTTATGGATTGGCACCAACGACGGTCTGTACAGCTATGATCTCAAGAAAAAGGAACTGCAGCATTATACAACAGAAAAAGGACTGGCAGACAACGGAATTGCCTCTATAGAACAAGACCGGCAAGGCGTACTTTGGATTGCCACTGACCATGGTCTGTGCAGTCTGGCCCCGAAGACAGGACAGACAAGAAGCTATTTCGTGGACAATGGACTGCAGTCGAACGAATTCTCTGACGGTGCCTCATGCGCTATCAACGGACCAGAGCGCAGTCTGATGCTCTTCGGTGGCGTAGGCGGCATCACCTGGTTCCATCCTGAACTGATACAACAGAGCAAATGGGACGCCAAAGTAGGTTTGGTATCGTTTATCGTCAATGGCGTATCCATCAACAGCTTGTCTAAATCAGACGGCTACCAGATCTGTGATACGACAGTCACTGCGGCCAACCGTTTCCAACTGGCCTCTCACGACAACACGTTTACCATCCAGTTCTCGACGCTCACCTATGATAACCCCGAACACATATCTTATTTATATAGTATCAACGGTGAGGCATACAACCGCCTGCAACCGGGTGTCAATGAGATATCCTTTACCCATCTGCCTCCTGGCACCTATCGTTTCAGGGTCAAGGCCGAGCGCAACGGCCAGCAGACACCCGAGAAAGTGTTCACAGTCATCATACACAGTCCATGGTACCGTTCTGCCTGGGCCTGGTTCCTGTACCTGCTGATACTGGGAGCCCTTCTCTGGCAATACATCATCGGTCGTCGCAGAAAAGAGAAAGACCGTATGCGCATTCAGGAGCATATCCATGCCGAGGAGATGGGTGAGGCCAAACTGAAGTTCTTC
This sequence comes from Prevotella sp., assembly GCA_016290175.1. Lineage (GTDB taxonomy): Bacteria > Bacteroidota > Bacteroidia > Bacteroidales > Bacteroidaceae > Prevotella. The sequence continues at coordinate 11,774 of JAEETD010000064.1, forward strand.
ATGAACATCAGTCATGAGATACGCACCCCGATGACACTCATCATCACTCCGCTGCTCTCACTGATGAAACAAGATGCCGATCCTCAGCGTCACAATGTCTATCTCACCATCAAACGTAATGCAGAACGTATCCTCAACCTCATCAACCAGATGATGGACCTTCGTAAGATTGATAAGGGAATGATGCAGATGCGTATGCAGGAGACGAACCTGATTGCGTTTACTGAAGATATTCACAACATGTTCAAGCACCAGGCAGAGTCGAAACAGATAACACTCGGCTTTGAACACGACACCGACCGTCTGCCAGTGTGGATTGACAGGAAGAATTTTGATAAGGTCATCTTCAATATACTCTCGAACGCTTTCAAGTTTACCCCTGCAGGCGGAAAGATTGATATAAAGATCACCCACGACCAACAGAATGCCACCATTGCCATCAGTGACAACGGCGAGAAGATACCAGAAGACAAGTTAGACCGCATCTTTGAGCGTTTCTACCAGACACCCTCCAGCACCAACGACCGTAACTTCGGTACCGGTATTGGTCTCGACCTGACGCGTTCGCTGGTGGAACTTCACTATGGCATCATCAAGGCCCGCAATCTGGAGCAAGGCTGTGAGTTTGTCGTGAGCATTCCTTTGGGTAATGCACACCTGAGACCAGAAGAGATGATCGAGGAAAAAGACATTCCCGCAACTGAGTTGACAGATATAATGGATGTAGAAGACCTGCCTCCTATTGAGCTGCAGGCCGAGAAGAACGCTCAGCAACGAGCCACCATCATTATCGCAGAGGATGATGACGAGATACGTGACTACCTGACAAAGGAACTCTCAGAGAACTATGATATCCATAGCTGCACGAACGGCCGCGAAGCCCTGGCAGAGGTATACCGCACACATCCGGATATCGTCATCAGCGATGTGATGATGCCCGAGATGGACGGCAACACGCTCTGCACCCAACTCAAGCTGAACCCGCAGACCAACCACCTGCCTGTCATCCTGCTGACTGCCAAAAACCGCGATGAGGACAAGTTGGAAGGTCTGGAAACCGGTGCTGATGCCTATATCGTCAAGCCTTTCAACATGGACATTCTCCGCCGGACGATTGCCAACCTTATCAACGCCCGCACCCTTCTGCGCCAGAAATACGGCCGCACCGAACAGTTGGAGGAGCAGATGGAGGAGGTAAAGGTCAAATCGCCCGACGAGAAGCTGCTGGACCGTATCATGACTACCATCAACAAGCAGTTGAACAACTCCGATCTCAGTGTAGACATGATTGCCGACGAGGTGGGTATCAGCCGTGTACACCTGCATCGCAAGATGAAAGAGCTGACGGGCCAGACGCCGCATGACTTTATCCGTACGCTGCGATTAAAACAGGCCGCCAACTTGTTGACGACCCAGAATATGAATATCACAGAAGTGGTTTACGCCTGCGGTTTCTCAAACCCGACGTCCTTCTCTACTCTCTTCAAGAGTGTCTACGGCATGTCGCCGCGTGAATACATGAAGGAGCATCATAAGTAGGAATCCTAGAATGTAACATCGATGTTCTCATCCCAATCAGCATCCACAGAGATGGTGATAAAGACGGATTGTGAAGAACTTGTTCCGTCGAACAGGCTGCCCCGGCAGATCGTGACACAATTCCGTTTCACTGGTACCTGGCTGATTTCCTTCTCTGTCAAGTTGTGGATTCTTCCATCACTTTCAATATAATAAGTGTTCATCTTGATATCCAGCTGATCCTCATCAGAACTGGGAATCATGTAGAACTCATATTGCTCTGCATCAGGCTCCACATCAAGCGTGACCGTTTGCGAAGTGTTCGTGCTGCCATAGCCCGTCAGACCATTGAACGAGCCCTTACTGCCCTTATATGAGAATATCACCTGATTCATGTCCTTCGGTTTTTCATCCGTCGGAATGAATCTTAGCAGCGAAACAATACGCTTCAGGGCCAGACTGAGTTCAACATCATCACTGCCCACCTCAAACTCCTTACAACACCAGAAGGTATCACCGAGGTTGCTGCCCGAGATACTCACTTTCTCATTGGCACTGAAACTGGGATTCGAGGATGCGCTATGCCCCACAACCACCAGGATGTACTTCCCCTTTTCCAAAGAGAAAGACGCAGTGCCGAAATTTGACTCATCCAGCTTTTGATTGACATACTTCACGCGGATGCCATCCTCACCATAGATGTGAAAACAAAGCCGTGTACACACACTGCCCACCTCGGCACGGGTCTGCGCATCGAAGGGCGTCTGTTCGAACTGAGTCACCCTCAACACTACATTTCCCTTTTCACCATTCTCTGACTGGGCACTCTCTGAGAGTGTCATTTTCTCACACGACGACATGACAGCCGTCAACATCATCAACGTAAAAACGTTGGAAAGCATTTTGCTTTTCATATAGATAATTTTTAAAGTTAACGCCCTCCCCTCGTGGGAGGACTATTCGATTTCTGTTTTGCAAAATTAGCTCAAATCCGGCACAATATTGTCAAGTCATGTAAAAATTTAAGTTTTATTTGCATTTATCTCTTTGCTTCATCAGTTGTAGCAATATGTTACCAGAGACTTCCGAAAACGTTAAAAAAGCATATCTTCGGGTGATAATTATGGTGGATACGTATGAAATGTCGGCGATAATTCGTATATTTGCAACGACGAATCTGAAACAGCATAAAACTATATCCGTAAGACTAGATGATGAAGAAGATGATTAAAAACGTGATGATGGCGGCAGTGACCGCAATAACAGTCCTGCCCGCACAGGCTGGAAAGTATCAACACTTTAAGGTTTCGACCTACATCCGAGCACAGGACGTGGCACGGATGGCAGACGACAAGTTCATGAACCAAACTTGGGAAACGGTCAGTTCGCAGGTGGATCTCGACAAAATCTATCTCGAGACTCACCGGGATGCCTTCACTGTCGATGAGAAAACAATGACAAAAGTAAAGAAGTTCTTTCTCTCAAAAGGCCTCGAAGTGGGCGGTGGCATCACCTATACTCGCTCAGAGCCTACTGACTTCGAGACCTACAGCTACGCCCGTCCTGTAGAGCGCCAACAGGTGAGGCAGGTCGCAGAATATACGGCGAAGCTCTTCGACGATTTCATCCTCGACGACTTCTTCTTCATCGATCTGAAGAACGATGACGAGATTGCTGCCAAAGGCACGAAGAGTTGGACGGATTACCGACTGAGGCTGATGGCTGACGCAGGCCGTGAATTGGTGTTAGAGCCTGCCAAGAAGGTCAACCCGAAGGTGAAGGTCATCATCAAATATCCGAATTGGTACGACCACTTTCACGGTCTCGGCTTCAACCTCGAGGAAGAGCCACAGTACTTCGATGGCATCTGGACGGGCACCGAGACGCGTGATCCCGCTTCGGCGCAACATCTTCAGAACTACCTGAGCTATAACGTCGTCAGGTATTTCGACAACATCGCACCAGGCAAAAACGGCGGCGGATGGGTTGACGCCGGGGGTATCCAGATGAGTATGGACCGCTACGCCGAGCAGCTCCACCTGACGATGCTCTCGAAGACACCCGAGATCATCCTTTGGAACTATATGCAACTGAACGACGTGAAGATCACCCCACAGATGCGCGCCCCTTGGCAGGATGCTGGAGGCAATAGTTTCCGCTATGACGAGATGGTGGTGCCGTATCAGAAAGACGGCAAGACCATCACCCCGACGACGATGGCGCGATTCGCCTCCGTCACCCTCCGCCAGACAGACCGCCTCGTCGGCCAATTGGGAAAGCCCGTCGGTCTCGTCAGTTACAAGCCCTACCATTCCTCCGGCGAAGACTTCCTCCAGAACTATCTCGGCATGATCGGTCTGCCGATGGATATGCACCCCACATTCCTCAACGATCGCCAGCAGATCCTTCTGACTGAACAGGCAGCGAAAGATCCGCAGATTGTGGATAAGATTAAGACGCAGCTGAAGAAGGGTGGGGACGTAATCATCACTACCGGTCTGTTGAAGGTTATCCGTGAGCAGCTCTCCGATGTCTGCGAACTCTACTGTGGCGACCTGAAGGCAATTGTCAGCGACTTCGGCTTCGCGGGCAAGTCTCCACGCGAATTCATCATCCCGCAAGTGAAATACTTTACTAACGATGCCTGGGAAGTCGTCTCGGCTGGTCGTCCGCTCACCGGTGGTGTCTCGGGCTATCCCATCCTGTTGCGCGACACCTATTCGAAGGGCATGCTCTTTGTACTGACTATTCCCGATGATTTCGGCAATCTCTACGACTATCCCGCTGGCGCACTCAACGTCATCCGTCGGGCTATGAGCAAGGATGTCGGAGCTTATATCGAGGGTCCGGCGAAGGTGGCATTCTTCCCATACGACAACCGGACGATGGTGGTAGAGAATTTTAACGATGAGACCGTCTCGTTACGTGTGGTCGTCAACAGCAAGATTACCAACCTTCGTAACATTCTGACGGGAGAACTGCTTCAGCCCGCCGATCTGCCGAAGCCCGCACCTTCGTGGGGCCGCAACCGTTTCTTCGGCTACCCCGACGGAGCGACGGTTTTCGACATCTCCCTTCCAGCCCATAGTTACATAGGCTTGGATTACGGACATGACTCTTAAAGAAAAAAAACAAATGCCACCAATGGCGACATATGAGCATAAAACTGATTATATTTGACTTTGACGGGACGCTGGGCGACACCAGACGGAACATCGTCACCACCATGCAGATGGCCATCAGTGAGATGCAACTGCCAAGTCGTACTGAGGCAGAGTGTGCATCCACTATAGGTCTGCCGTTAGCCGGATGCTTCAAGACACTTTTTCCTGATATTCAGGAAGAATTCATTCCCCGTTGTGCAGAGACCTATCGCAGAATCTTCAACGAGAATCTGCAGAAGATTACGCCGGAAGCATTTCCTGGCGTCGTCAAGACCTTGAAAGCACTGAAGGAACAAGGTTTCGTGTTAACCATCGCTTCGTCCCGCTCGCGCAATTCCCTTACGGAGCTGACTCGCGATATGGGCATTGCTGATTACATATCTTATTTAATAGGGGCTGATGACGTGAAGGAGGCGAAGCCCAGACCGGAACCTGTGCTGAAGACCCTCGCTGCCATGCAATTCGATGCCAGCGAGGCACTCGTTGTAGGAGATATGGCCGTTGACATCCTGATGGGAGCCAATGCAGGGACAAAGACCTGCGGTGTGACATGGGGTAACGGGAGTAGAGAGGAACTCACGGAGGCCGGTGCCAACGTAATCATCGACAGCATGGAGGAACTTATTGGCTTCACTAGCCGACAGTAAAAAACAGGCCGCTAACCCGTTGAGGATTAGCGGCTTACATTTTGAAAGGTGGTGGAGCTGGAGGGAGTCGCGCTCGGCCCGAAGGGACGCTTTGCCATGCAAAGAACCCTCACGAGGGTGAGACCTCGCGAGGGCGTAACGCTAGTGGAGCTGGAGGGAGTCGAACCCTCGTCCAAACAGGGAAACCATACGCTTTCTACACGCTTATTCCAGCCTTCAGTTTTCGAGCATCAACAAGACCTGGACCACCAATTGATGCCTTAGCTCCTGAATTTCATCCCTGCATCGGAGCCTACAGAGACTATTCCCGATTTAACCTGCGCCACTGGATCCTCAGATTCGGAACAACATCCTTGGAGCGACGTCTCGTTCAGCTACCTGGTAGCCGAATTGAGCCTCAATC
>JAEETD010000132.1 GCA_016290175.1 Prevotella sp.
GAACAAGCGGATCTGGGAATTCTCGTAGGTGTCAATCTCCTGTGCATACTGTGGATAGACACGCTCAATGTGAACGTCGATGTTTGACTGTCCTGAAAGCAGCCATACATCACCAATCAGAATATCTGTAAACTGTAAATTGTTAACTGTCAACTCATAGGGCCCTCCTGCCTTCATCTTGGGGAGGTCGATGCGCCAGCATCCTTTTTCGTCGGCTGTGGTGTCATACTGTTTTTTATTGAACTGGATGGTCACCTTTTCTCCAGGTTGCGCTGTTCCCCAGACAGGGATAGGCTTTCCACGCTGAAGGACCATACCTGATTGAAACAGTTGCGGCAAACTGACCTTTGCCTCCGTGACAGAGATACACGCCAAGGCAATGCATAAAAACAGAAACTTCTTCATAAATGTTGTTTTGATGTTGCAAATATAGCAAAAAATCTCGTTGAAATGGCTAAAAATGCTTTTTTTTTAAAGTAATGAAACATTTAGAAAAGCATCTGTAACAATTGAGAATGTAAAATGGGATAAAAATGACTACCTTTGCAGCAGTAAACTTAAAACATGCGTCATGAAGGAAAATGAATCACAGAAAGTGACATTCAGCGAGAAATTCGGCTACTCCTTAGGAGACGCTGCAGCAAATCTGGTGTTCCAGATGATGATGATCTTCCAGCTGAAGTTCTATACGGATGTCTTCGGCTTGGATGGTGCTGTAGCGGGCTCAATCCTGATGATTGCCAGTTTCTCGGCGATTATAGTTGACCCGACGGTCGGAATCCTGGCTGATCGTACTTCGACACGCTGGGGTAAGTTCCGCCCATGGGTCCTCTGGACGGCGATACCTTTCTGTTTGTTCTATGTGCTGGCCTTCTATCACCCGGGTATTCATGAGAAGGGTATGGTGGCTCTTTATGCCACGATTTCCTATATCCTGCTGATGACTGTCTACTCGTTTAATAATATTCCATATACTTCTTTGGGTGGAGTCATGACGAGTGACATCCATGAGCGCACCAGTATCACCACCATCCGTTTTGTCGTTGTGACCATCGCTCAGTTTGTTGTTCAGGGTCTGACACTACCGCTCGTAGACCATTTCGGACAAGGTAACCTGGAAAGGGGATGGCTGTCAACCATTTGTCTTTTTGCCTGTATTGCCCTGATATTCTTCATCATTACCTTTGTGGTGACTAAAGAGCGCATCCAGCCCCCTCCCCGTCAGAAGTCGAATATCAAGGAGGACATAAGAAATACGGTGTCTGATGTCTCGTGGAATGCGATGGCGCTGCTTACCTTTGCCCTCTTTATCACATTGGCGATGTGGGGATCTGCCATGAATTTCTACTTCCAGTATAATGTCGACCAGCGTTCTCTATATGAATTCCTGTCACATTTCGTCACCATTGAGGAAAAAGAGGCCTATTCCATCGGCTTCTCTGCCTTTAATATGATGGGTGCCATCGTGCAGTTTGTCGGCGTGATATGTCTGTCACAGTATCTGGCAAACAAGTATGGCAAGAAGAGTGTGTTCGTGATCTGTCTCTCGCTGACCGCTTTCTTTACCGCTCTCTTTTATATTCCCTCACCGACAGATGTCAGTCTGTTGTTCGTACTGAACTTTGCGCGCTCATTGGCCTATGCCCCGACTATTCCTCTGCTTTGGGCAATGATAGGCGATGTGGCCGACCATATCGAGTATGAGAACCACCGTCGTGCCACCGGGTTCTGTTTCTCGGGTATCGTACTGGCTTTGAAGGTCGGCCTAGGTCTTGGAGGTGCTATTGCTGGTGTCATCATCTCTATGTTCGGCTATGTCTCAGGCAATGTGGCTGTCCAGAACGAGAGTGCCATGGAAGGCATTCGTCTTGTGTCGAGTATTGTGCCCGCAGTTCTTTTCTGCATCGGTGTAGTGGCACTTCATTTCTATCCGATTACCAAAGAGTATAATGAGAACATGCAGGCAGAGCTCTCTGCCCGTCGTCGGCATGCCAAGTCATCGTTTGAGTAAACAGGAATTGTTTGTCTAATTTAATAATTGTCTAATTAAATAGCTTTGTAAAATGAAACCGCGTTATCTTTATCCGCAAGATTATTATGCAGATCCATCTGCTAATGTGTTTAATGGTAAGATCTACGTCTATCCCTCGCACGACTGGGAAGCCGGTGCAGCCTTCGATGATGATGGCGGACACTTCCAGATGAAGGACTATCACGTGATCTCTTTGGAGGATGTTGAGAATGGCGAGGTCACCGACTACGGTAAGATTCTCGATGTAGAGCAGGTTAAGTGGGCAGAGAAACAGATGTGGGACAACGACTGTGTAGAGAAGGACGGCAAGTACTACCTCATCTTCTCTGCTAAGGATTATAATGGTGTGTTCCATTTGGGTGTTGCTGTCAGCGATACACCTGAAGGACCATTTGTTCCTGAGGATCATCCTATTCGTGGTTCTATGAGTATCGACCCCAGTGTGTTTAAAGACGATGACGGCCAGATCTACGTTTATTTTGGCGGACTCTGGGGAGGACAGCTCCAGTGGTACCAGGCTCCAGAGAAGCTGGTTAAGGAGGGAATTGACCTAGGCCCTGCTGCTGACAAGAAAACCCAGCTCTTCTGTCCCGCCGATGTACCTGCCCTGCCCAGTTTCGTGGTTCGTCTGAGCGATGATGTGAAGCAGTTTGCTGAGGCTCCTCACAACGTGTTGGTTGTTGATGAGAATGGTGAGCCTTTGAAGGCAGGTGATCCTCACCGTTTCTTTGAGGCTTCATGGATGCATAAGTATAACGGCAAGTATTATTTCTCATACTCAACAGGCGACAGCCACATGCTCTGCTATGGTATCGGCGATAATCCTTACGGACCGTTCACTTATAAAGGTGTAATCCTGGATCCCGTTGTTGGTTGGACGACCCACCACTCTATCGTGGAGTATAAGGGCGAGTGGTTCCTCTTCTATCACGATTGTGTTCCCTCAAAGGATATCACACACCTGCGCTCACTGAAGGTACAGCGTCTGTTCTACAATGAAGACGGAACGATTCAGAAGGTGATCAACGAATAATTCGACCTTTTTCAGGTCGTTTGCCATGAAACAACTTATCACCGACTATTACATCACTCACCGCGACGAGCTGCTGGCATTTGTCAGCAGCCGTCTCGGCAGTAGTGTGGAGGCAGAAGACATCGTGCAGGATGTCTTCCTCCGCCTGTTGACTTCCGACAAGCTGATTACAGTTGTTACCATGCCAGCGTTGGTCTATACGATGACACGCAACAGGATAGCTGACTATTACCGTCGCCATACCACCTTTGAGCAGTATGAACATTATATCAAAGGAGTGCGTAACGACGAGACAACCATGGAGTCGGTCTTTTCTGCCAAGGAGATTATGGAGCGGCTGGAGCGCGGCTTGGTTCGCCTGCCCGAGAACTGTCGCGACATCTATCGCCTCCATATCTATGGTGGCCTGAAAGTCGGTGAAATCTCTACCCGGCTCGGTGAGGGGTATAAGTCTGTGGAGCATCGCCTTGGCTTTGCCCGTAAGACGATGCGCCAATACCTGCGTCAGTACGCGTA
>JAEETD010000012.1 GCA_016290175.1 Prevotella sp.
ACATAGTAAAAAAAGTAAGTTGAAAACTTGGTCCTTTCAAAAATAATGAGTAACTTTGCACGCAAAACAAGCTAATTAGTAAACATAATCAATTATACAAACATTAAAACAGTAAATTTATGAAGAAATTTTTTACTTTAACATTGCTTGCAGTGTTTGTGTCTTTGGGAGCCAATGCACAGGCGCTACGCAAAACATGGGATTTCCGCAACGGCTTTAGCCAGAAGACCGTGAATGCCCTAAAAGCCGATCAGGAAGAGTTCGGAGACAGTAAGTATTGGCGTAACTATGAGAGCGATGCCGGCAAGGCCGACTCAAAACATTTCTGGAATGCCAGTGCTGAGTTCAAAAACACTGACAAGATGGCCTGTACCCACAACGGCGGAGTGGAAAAAATTATAGAAGAATTGGAAGGACTGAAGTTTACCTCATCGACAGCTGCCAAGAAGGTGGTAATCACCTACGATGAGAGTCAGTCAGAGAATGCCGGCAGTCCTAATGGTGTTTATCCTTTTGGCAAGAGCTACATTTGGATTAACGGTAAGAACGAGACTATTGAGTTCCAGGCCAATTGTGGACAACAGATTCGCATCGGTATTGAGTCACATAAGAACACGGAGGCTCGTGGTATCTCGCTGACCACCAGCACAGGTTCATTGACTCTTGAGTCTGGAGAGCCCGTACCTATGTTCTTCAATGAATGTGTATGGACTCTGAGCGGTGATGAGAGCGAAGTTGCTAATCTGACCATCAAAACCACCAACGGCTGCCACATCTATTATATTATTGTGGGCGAGGGTGACGATCCTAATGCCAACAAGACGAAGGTGGCCTATCTGACAGAAGGCAACGATGGCACAGCAGAGGCAGCCTATCAGGCACTCGCAGCCAACGACCAGCTGAACGTGACCGTTACGGATCTGACAGAAAAGATCAGCCGTGGCGCAGATTTCTACAGCAAGTTTGACGCTATCGTTGTAGGTCCTTCCGTCAGCAGCGGTGCCGGAGAAATCAAAGATCTCATTGCATTCTATCCCATCCTGAACCTGAATGCTAAATTGTATGATGCCTGGGGATATGGAACTGCTACAGAGTTCTCACAGGGTATTGCAAAAATCAACAATCTGAAGAGCGACCTCTTTACAGGTTTTGAGGAAAATACTGATTACTTTACGGAAGGCGAAGGCGAAGAGGCCGTCAGCTTCTTCTCCATCAACGAAAATGCATTTACTGGTGTAAAGCTTGGTGAGTACTTTGCCGGCGACGAGAAGTTGTCTACCGACTTCGCTGACGAGACGGTTGTAGCCATCCATACGCACAACCCGTATCACAATGCCTATATCTTCATGCCCGCAGAAATTGCAACCAGTGCTCCAAAGGTGCTGATGAATGCCATCGAGGCCGTGAAGTCATCGAAGAGTGAGATCACCAGGACCTCAGCTCCGAAGATTACCCTCGAGTACAAGAATCTGAACACGAACATCCTGATGGCTATGGCAGCTTCGAACCTGCCCAAGCCACATATCTATTATACGCTCGACGGTTCCGAGCCAACTGTGGCCAGCACAGAATATACCGAGATGCTCAATGTGACGGCTCCCTGCACTGTGAAGGCAGTAGCCATCGCCGAGGGTTATCTGCTCAGCGAGGTGGCCACCAAGGAGGTGGAGATCTTCTCGCAGCCCGCATCACCGGTGATTGCACAGACCTATGAAAGCGGCGCTACAACCGTGACGCTGACATGCGAGACTGAAGGTGTGGACATCTGGTACAACTATCAGGAGAGCAACGACACCGCTTTGTCGATGAAGTACACCGAGCCCTTCGTACTCAAAGCTCCTACTACAGTTACGGCATTCTCCGTTGCTGCCGGACAAGTATTCTCTGAACTGGCTACCCAGCGTGTAGTGGTGAAGGACGCTGTGGTGCGTCGCGACGTAATCGGCCACTTCGACGCCAATACCGACGAATGGGGTGTAAATGCAAGCGGCACTACCGGAAGCACCGTCTACCACTTCTCTTGGGGCAAGAATGCAGCCTCCATCTACGACACCACACAAGATCCTATCGCAACCAACGTTGACCCTGAGACAGGTGACGAGACACCAGTCGAGAAACCTTATGAGTTCTGGGTTCCCTCTGAGGAGAATGAGTGGGAGTTGAAGTCAAAGGGCCAGGTGCTGATCTACCAGACCCTGACAGCAGGCTCGGACGTTGGCAACGATGCCGGTTATAATCCTGAGACTTCAGGCGACATCATCGACTACGCTCCCATCACCAAGCAGGACATCCAGTTCGGCGGCAAGGTAAGCGATGAACCGTTTACTGGAGCTATCCAGAGCCGCAAGAAGTTCCAAGGCCCGTTCAATCTCGTAACCTATGTGGGTACTGCATCTGGCAACGAGGCAAAAATGATTCTGCAGGTATCAACAGACAGCCTGACATGGGAAAACGTGGGCGATGCGATGGTCACTTCTGCTGTAAAACGTCTGTGGAAGGGCTATGAGCGCAACTACGAAGGCACTAATGAGGTGTATGTACGTATCATGCAGGAGAGCGGCAGCGCCGGTGCTCAGATCTACGACATCTACGTGCTGAATGCCGGTGAGACCTCTGCAGCCCTGAAGGCTCAGTTCGATGAGGAATATGCCAACTATACCGGCATCGAGGCTATCGCCAACAAGACGGCCAAGGTGACCAAGGGCATCTATAACCTGAACGGTATCCGTCAGAACAATCTGAAGCGTGGTCTGAACATCATCGTGAAGAATGACGGTAGCGTGGAAAAGGTACTAGTGAAGTAATTCACAGGTATCTCACACATAAAATCGGTACATCGTTTGGTGGTGTACCGATTTTTTTGTACCTTTGCACCGTGACTATCTACTAATATATTTCGTATGAGCAAATTAAGACTATACACAATGGTAATGATGGCGTTGGCAATTCACTCTGCCAATGCCCAGGTAACACCCGTGAGCCAGATGGAAAAACTGGACAGAGGAGTGGTGGCTGTGCCCACATCAAGCACCTCGAACTTCATCAGTTGGCGACTGCTAGGGACTGACGACAAGGCAGCTACCACCTTCGACCTTATGCGCGACGGTACGGTGATTGCCAACGACCTGAAGGTAACGAACTATCAGGACCAGCAAGGTTCGGCAACCGCAAAATACCAAGTGGTGACAAAGGTGAACGGCCAGACCACAGGAACTCCTTCAGCTGAAGTAATGCCCTGGGGCAAAAAGTATCTCACACTAAAACTTAATCGTCCATCTGATGGCACCAACAAAGCCGGTACGAATTACTCGTATACGCCTAATGACATGTCAGTAGGTGATGTTGACGGTGACGGTCAGTATGAACTCTTCGTCAAGTGGGATCCCTCCAATTCACAAGACAATGGTCATGCGACTACAGGAGAATATACTGGCAATGTGTTTATAGACTGCTACCAACTGGATGGTACATTGTTATGGCGAATCGATCTGGGACAGAACATCCGGGCCGGTGCCCACTATACGCAGTTTATGGTGTATGACTTCGACAAAGACGGCAAGGCAGAACTGATGTGCAAGACAGCCACAGGTTCGAAAGACGCCTTGGGCAACTACGTCAATCAGGCAGCCACAGACGCCACCATCAAGGGTCACGAAAACAACAAGGACTATCGCAACAGCTCCGGCCATGTACTGAGCGGACCAGAATACCTGACGGTGTTCGACGGACTCACCGGCAAGGCTATCCACACTACCTGGTATCTTCCTGGCCGGGCAGGAGCAGGCACAAAGTCACCATCGGGCAGCAACACCACTGAGGGCGGTTCCGAATTGGGGAAAGTCAGTACCTTACCAGAGAAGTCGTTTTGGGGAGACAATTACGGCAACCGCTCAGAGCGTTTCTTAGCAGCTGTGGCCTATGTCAACGGAGCCGAACAGCCTGCCTGCGGCATCTTCGTCAGAGGCTATTATTCCAGAGCCTACGTATGGGCCGTCAGTTTCGATGGTACGCGACTCCATACTGAATGGCTGCATTGTTCACCTAATGCCACACAATGGTTGGTATTCAACCAGACAGGCACCACTTCTGTTAAAGTGGATGTTGATGGTGAGACATTGGTTCGCAATGGTCTCAAGACAGCCCCCAAGCCCACAAATGGAACCACTGGAAGCGGTACATTATTCAGCAACGGTAATCATAATCTCTCGATTGCAGACGTAGACAATGACGGCAAGGACGAGATTATCTGGGGCTCGGCCGCACTTGACGACGACGGCACCCTACTCTACGCCACAGGCTTCGGTCACGGTGACGCCATCCACGTAGGCAAGATGATTCCAGACCAAACAGGTTATCAGGTATTTGAGGTACACGAAGCAGAGCCGTATGGATGGGATTTGCATGATGCAGCCACTGGTAAGATACTGTATAGCGACACTGGCGGGAAAGATAATGGCAGAGGCATGGCTGCAGATCTGACTGGTAAAGACGGCTGGGAATTCTGGTCAAGTAACGACCGCACACCACGTTCGGCTGCAACCGGCAAGGCTACCAGCATTAAGAACTGCTCTGTTAATTTCCGCATCTATTGGGACGGCTCCATACAGGATCAGTTGTTTGATGGCAATGCTCCTAGCGGTTCAACGTCGGCTAACCCATACATTGAGAAATGGAACGGCAGCAGCTTTAGCAAGATTGTTGAGAACTTCAACACAGCAGCCTATAACTACGGTCAGACCTGCAACACCACAAAGGCCACGCCCTGTCTTCAGGCCGACATCCTTGGTGACTGGCGCGAAGAACTCATCCTGTGGAACCTGAATAATCCTACTGAAGTGAACATATACACGACATCCATTCAGACCCAACATGCCGTGCCCACACTGATGCACGACCATGTCTATCGCATGGGTGTTGCCTGGCAGAACACGGCCTATAACCAGCCCCCACACCTGGGCTATTACTTGCCCGATTATATCAACGGCAAACTGACGGGCATCATAACGATGTCTGATGTAAGCAGTAATATGTCAGATGTATGGTATACGCTTGGTGGACAGAAGCTCAGCGGCAAGCCTGCACAGAATGGCATCTATATCCATCAAGGACAGAAAGTCGTCATTAATGACAAGCATTAAGACTCCATAGTGAGACATAGTCCAAAAGAAAAGGTGCGGGATTTGAATCTCGCACCTTTTCTTCTGGTATCATGCAGGTTTTACTTAAATGGCAAGTACCAGTTGTTCTCATTCGTCAGATCCTTTACAGGATTCTTATAGGCCAGTTTCCTGGCCAACCACTGACCACCAAAGTTAGCACCGTACGGGCTGCTGGCATTCTTGTGGCGTGCCAGACGGCAGAGGTCATAGAAACGACTACCCTCGAAAGCGAATTCCAGAGCATACTCATCGCAGAGCAGATCCTCAACAGCATTGATTGAATCCTGCTTTGTGGTGCCCACTGCAACCTTATAGGTCGTAGCAATTTCAGCCATCTTCTGGCTCACCACAGGCGTCAGCTGATACTGAGAGAGACCTGGCATATAGTTATTACCATTGGCATCATTGGCATAGCCAGCCCCATGAGTATGCACACCAAACATATTCTGAACACTTGCGAACTTAGAGATATTGGCGCTACTCAGTATCGGATAAGTGGTATGAAGCGCCTCCAGAGTCGATTCGCTCAGGTATGGAGCCACTGCCAGTCCGGCTGTAAGACCATCTTTCAGGATAGCAAAGGCGGCATCATACATACCAAGACGGTTAAAGGCCTCTGCCAAGTGCATCATCACCGTTGTGGTCCGGTATAGAATAACACGTGGCTGCGTATACATGCTCACCCAAAGTTTGGTAGAATCGGCCTCAACATCACGACGCTCATAAGTGATGCCGGAAATACGTGCATCTCCAAGCTTAGCAGAGTTGATGACCGCCTGCGTAAATGTGCTGGCAGTAGAATAGTAATAGTAATCCTGACTGCTCGACATATTGACATAACTCTCACTGGGCAATATCTGAATTTCATCGATGTATCTATCGTCTGTAGAAGAGGCTGATGTAGAATAGTAATCATAGCCAAAAGCCTTTGGGAGCTCAGAAGTATGTCCCTGCTGAGAATTCTGAGCCAAAGGAATATAACAGATGATATCCGAATTCTGGTCATCATCACTCGGCGATAGAATCGACTCCCAGCTGTTTGTATTCGAACGTTGATCAAAATTGCTGTCATGCCAATCACTCGGGAGATCGGAAGTTCCAAGATAATATGTATTCCCAGATCTCTGTAACACATGATATGGCAGTTGCGTAAAAGCAATGTGTCTGCGCGACTCTGGAGCCACCTCTGTGAGATAGGTGACATAATGGACTGCAGCCCGATGATAGTCCTTTACTTCCAAATACATATCACCCAATACCAAATCGACAGGGATAAACAGGCGAGAGGGATAGATGGCGCTATTCTGTGGAGACACATTACCTAAGGTCGGTGTCTCATAACCTGTATACTGCTCAAGATCAGGGGCCAACTTTGACACGATGCCCGCCATATCCAATTCCGGATAGCTGCCTTCATCAATCTGAGAAATCTGAGTCAGCGGTTCGGTATAGAAAGGCACCTTACCATAAATCCTAGCCAGTTGCATA
Organism: Prevotella sp.; assembly: GCA_016290175.1. Lineage (GTDB taxonomy): Bacteria > Bacteroidota > Bacteroidia > Bacteroidales > Bacteroidaceae > Prevotella. The sequence continues at coordinate 6,648 of JAEETD010000012.1, forward strand.
TAAGCCCAGGCACGAATGGCCTTCACTGCCACATACTCTTTCATGACCACATAGTCGGCACCTGTGTGCAGTGTCGTGTCACGATGGGTAATGTAATAATTACAGTTGTTAATGACGCGATAATAGACATAGGCCGAATCATACTTATTAGCGGTTGTAGCCGAGAAATCTGCCAACTGACGCAGGTTATTGTCAGTATACGTCGTCGTTCTTGTCAAATCGCCACGCATCTCGCCCTGGAACACATACTGATCGGCCAGCTGCTGCATACCCTGCAGAATACCCAAAGCATAGAATACGGAGTCCGTCTTTTCTGACAGTTCAGGATCAAAGACCTGACGTGAACTGTCTGTTTCCAACATGTCGGAACAAGACCAAGTGCTGAAGACAGCACAGATGGCGCAGATGATTATCATTATCTTTTTCATAATCTCTTTTTCTTATTTCTTGATTCCTAATTCCTTTACAAGTTAATCTTAACACCTGCCATGAATGAGCGTCCTTGTGCCACAGTGCCACAGTCAATACCCTGATAGAAGACACTGCTGGCAATGCTGAATTCAGGATCGTTACCAAGATACTTGGTCAGTGTCAACAGGTTCTGTGCCTCTGCCCAGACTGTCAAGCCCTGCAGCCAGGTCCATGAGCCTGGGATTGGTATCTGATAACTGATATTGACAGTTTTCAGACGCAGATAGGAGCCGTCCTCAATCCAACGGTCACTGAAACGGTTGTTACCCATCGGATCGTCATAATTTGCACGCGGCAATTCTGCCTGCTGTCCCTCATAACGCCAACGGTTTGCAGAAGAGACTTGCTGATTAAAGAAGTTTGAACCAGAGTTAAGCACAGAGCGCTGGTAGTTGTAGACATCATTACCCAAAGAGTAATTGAGCCCCAGCGACAAGGTCAGTTGTTTCCAATTGACAGAAGCGAATATATTACCATAGAGATCGGGATTGGGATCACCGATGATGGTCTTATCCTGTGCATCAATCTTTCCATCGTTGTTACGATCAATGAAATGCACGTCGCCCGATGTAAAGCTATTGGCGTTTCCGGCATTATCCTCCATGTATAAATAATTTCCATTCTTACCTGCAGCCTTGGCTTCAGCATCGGAAGCGAAGATGCCTGCAGTTTGGTAACCATAGAACATAGCCACGGGATTGCCGACACTTGTCAAGATATTGTCATCACCATAGATAGAAGAAGTAAAGTCACCATCAGGCAACTTGGTTACTTCATTCTTGTAGTGACCCATGGTGAAGCCCAACTCTACGCGCCAGTCCTTGGCCACAAGGGGTTTACCGTTGACAGAAAGTTCGAAACCCATATTCTTCAATGAACCTCCATTGCTCCAATAGTTGTTGATACCACCTATCGGGTTTGAGAAGGACTTCAACATCAACAGATTATCCGTCTTATGGATGAAGAAATCTGCACCAATGCCCAGACGGTTGTTGAACAGATAGCTCTGGAGGCCAATGTTCATCTTCTTGGTCGACTCCCATTGAATCTTATCGTTACCGACATTGGTCAATTGCATACCCATAGCATTGTTGTAGTACTTTACTGCCATGAAACTGGTACGAGCTGCATAGTTGGAAATATCATCATTACCGCTGATATCAAAACCAACATTCATACGCAAGTAGTTAACAATACCACCCTTCGGGAACCAATTCTCGTTAGTCAACACCCATCCCAATTGTACGCTCGGGAATATGGCCCATTTTACTCCGAAGAGTCCTAAACCATCTGCATTCTCACCAAAGCGGCTGTTAGCCTCTGCCAAAAATGACAGGGTTGCGAAATAGCGGTTCATATAGTTATAGTCCACATTACCAAACCACTGGATATTCTTCCACACATCATTGACACCATCAACACCAGAAATACCAGAGATACTCAAGGTCGGATTCTTGTCATCCACCGTGGAACGGTATTCAGAGCTCAGATCGCTGTTATCGAATGAGAAATAATTATAGCGTGCACCGACAAAGGCACCCAACCAATGTTTGCCCATCTGTTTCTGCCAATCAAGTTGAAGCTTGCCCATGAAGTTCTGTTCCTTAGCAAACATCGACTCTACCATCGCCGTGACCGTTCCCTTCTCTGCAATCTCAAAGGGAGGCACTCCGTTAAAGGGACGATAATAACGTTGCGAATTACGATTAAGCATATAATACAGATTGGCCGACAATTTCAGGTAGGGAGTGAATTCATAGGTCGGAGCCACATGGACTGTGAAGTAAGTATTCTCTGCCTTGTTCTTGTTATCGCCATTACCATTGTTGATGATGGCCACGGGATTAGCAAGAGATGTATTGACAACAGCATTGCGAGGTTTCTCGCTACACTCCAGAATATTGTCATAATCACTGAGCAAATTCGTAAAACGCTTTGCAATAGCATTATACTGATAAGGCGCCACAAGAGGCGACTTGATCAGTGCAAGCACGGCTGGCGAGGTAATGGTACTAGCTGTCAGGTCGGCACCAATGCCATCATCAAAGATGTAAGTATTCGTACGAGAGATTGCAATATCAAACTTTGTCGTCAAATTCCAGAGAATCTTAATATCGGTATTGAAACGGACATTCATACGGTCGAACGAGGTTTCCTTTACGGTATTGTCAGACTTAACATATCCCACAGACAAATTGTACATACCAACATCGTCACCACCTTGCACGTTGATGCTGTAGTTCTGAGTGATTGCGTTCCGGTACACATAATCAGTCCAGTCGGTATTATTATGATAGGTATTATAATAATACCCATCCGGATCATCATTCAGGAAATGGAAGTTCTTGTATTCATTGATATTAGGAAGTGTTCCCAACAATTCTGTAGCATAACGACGATACTGAGACGCATCCATCATCGTAGGCAACTGAGGAATCAACTGGACACCTGCAGAGATATTGGCATCAATACGGGTCGCCATCGACTTTCCACGTTTGGTCTCAATCAGTAAGACACCGTTGGCACCACGGGCACCATAAAGGGCAGTGGCATTCTTCAACACCGTTACCTTTTCTATATCATCCGGAGCAATATTTGCCAGAATATTGTTGAATTGGCCTTGATGCAGAGAAATACGATTACGCTGCATATCCTGTTCAATGCCATCAACCACAATCAGTGGCTGTGCATCGCTTGTAATACTGTTCAGACCACGGATAAACATAGAGGCACCTCCATCTACAGCTGCAGAACGCATGATGCTATGCATATCACCACCGAGCTTATTGGCAATCTCATTGTCGACAGTTACCCCAAAACGATTAATCGTAGCAGTTTTACGAGCCGTATACGTGGTTCCTTCACCATACATCGGAAGAAATTTATCGCTCAGCATCTTGATGTCAATAGTCTGGGAATTGCTACTGACAGCCACTTGCTGTGGCAGATACTCAGGTGAATACACATACAGGGCTGTAGCAAAGGTAGGTACAGAGATGGTAAACGTACCGTTCTCATCAGTCATAGCCGAATAGCGGTTATAACCAAGAGCACGTATCTGAACACCAACGAGTGCCTTTCCCGTAGCCTGATCAGAGACAACACCCTTCAGGTCCCTTGTGGGATAATCGGTCACTTTCTCCTGTTTTTTGGGTTTCTTGATGGCGGTTTCAACCTCATCGATTTCTTCTTCATCATCCGTCTGTGCAGAGACGATAGTAGAGAACCCCATCACAAGTGTACAGACAGCGAACCTAAGGCCGCAGGTCTGCAAAACATTGAATATAGTACGCTTCATCTTCATTTCTTATTAGATTCTTCAAATTCCACGAGTTCTTTCGGTTTCAGGATAATCGCCGCAATACGAAGATCGCGGGAGAAGTCATTTCTGACAGTTCCTGTCACAACAGAGAACGGTGAGGTGATCTTGATATTGGGACAACAACCCTCATCTAAGCCATAATAACAAACTGGGAAGGTAAATTCACCAATATAGAGCGTATCAACCTTAGAGGTATCATTAGAGAAAGCACGATTCGTGTTATAGTTGGCAGAGCCCACTCTTCCATCAGAGAGTTTATATTTTTCCTTGAATGCATTCACATGCGCTTCATCTTCATCAAGGAAGGTGTAATTCTGAAGGGCACCTGTCTCATCACAATAATTCAAAGTAAAGATGACACGATTTGGCAGAGTCGGAACTTCTGTTTTCTGTTTGTCAACATTCTCTGGAACAAACACGCAGTAAATGTCATAGGTAGTGCTGAGCACATCGGGCAGGAACATATCAAGTTCTGGCTTCGCAGAGCCTCCACTGTTCTGTACAAACAGATACCGCAATGTATTCGACTTCATCTCGCTAACATCTATTTTCTCTGTATCGAGGTTGTTGACATTGACTTCGATGGAGTTTGTACTACCCTGGAGAACACGCGCAAGATTACTGCTTCTAGCGGCAGACACAATTAACTCCGGGTTATAAGTTTCCCAAGGATACATGGCTATGCTATCCAGAATCACAGCCGTTCCATTACTCATCATCTGGCGCGATGTGGCCTGAGCCAAGATATCTTTCGGATTCGATAGTTTCTGGCGGGTCGTGGTATAGAGTGTATCGCTACCCAAAGAAGACGGTGTCCCTGTCAACCACTTATTATAGTCATTGTTATTGCTATAAGCCAAGTACCCCGTCAGATAAAGGCTTGTCAAAGAGTCTGCCCAGAAAGCAGGATCCTCAACAGATACCGTCAGTGGTTGTTGTTGGATATTTCCACCATTAAACGCCTGAGCCGCAGTAGACGAAATATAATGATAATTCAACTTTATACGGTCGTAAGTATGCTTCCATGCTTTATTGTTCGGCATGAGGAAGGTGTAGGTACTATCCTCATTGTTCATCTTGATATTCAACATATCCCAGAGTGTGTTATCCGTGACCATGACTGAATCAATATAAGTCTGCATACCATCCACTATCGGGCCAACCACAGATGCCTTCGTATCCAGATACGTATTCTCATAGCGCAGGAAATAATGACGCAACGAGTCTATCTCCTTTCCCGCAGAAAGGAGGGAATCTGTTACGAACTCATAGAGGTTAGGATAAAACGAAGCCACACCGTTGAGGGTATGCAAGACACCATTGTTACTAGGTAAATTAGCCTGCGCCAAATCTACGCCATCAAACTTATAGGAGGTGTTACCCTCAAAGTTATAGGTTTTCTCATTCAACATAAGGATTCGTTCGTTGATACTTCCCTTTGCCTGATGACCATAGTTGGCAATATGGTTCTTGACGAACTGACGCATCAGTGCATCGTTTCCAAGACTCTGGAATGAAGCAACATCAAAAGTACCGTTCAACGGGGCCCATACAGTATAATACTGCGTCTGGCCCAACTCATTATCGAAGCCAGATTTCTTCAACAACGAAGCGAAATCCGACAGTTGAGGATTCTGCTGAATATTCTCCCACAGCGTCTGATTGGCTGATGGTGTCGCGTCAGCGCCAGCCTTGTTGTAATCATCGAAATCGGAACACGACACGACCACAAGCAAGCCTGTTGCCATCATCGCCATTCCTATATATTTATTTATCTTCATACAATCTTCAATTTTCAATTATCAATTTTCAATTGTTTAATACCAGTCTTCTGTATACTGCTGATTGTCAAGCACACTGGCAGGGCACAGCTCTACAAAGTCAAGTCCGACAGGAGCTTCACGATTGTCAGGATTCAGAGTCTTGATGCGCAGCCAGTTCTCTGTACCCTGATTCAGTTGCACACGACCCAGGACATAACGCACTGTCATACTTGCACCATACTCAAAACGTCCATTGTTAGCAGTCGTCCATCCTGTAGATTCTGCATGACCACAATAACTATACGGACCGCGCATATAATTGCGGTTGTGCATAGCTATGTCAGAAGCCACGCCCAAGTCATCTTCCTGACTGGCATTCGTCATACCGATACGCGGATCAGTCACAGACACTGTCGCATCAAAAGGAAGTCCAAGAGCCTGCATTGAGGTCACCTTGCGTGAGGTTCCTATATAATACTGCATGAATGAACCATAATCCATCGGTGCATATACCACACGGATTTCATATACACCAGAGGGAACAGAAGGCAGTTTGAAGCCCCAATCATATGCTCCCCAGAACTGCATCTGATCAGACTGATAACTACGCCACGCGCCATGCAAGCAATAGGCGAAGCATATATCCTCATCTGTATAGAATTCGGCATTCTCGAAATATTTACTTGGGATACCTCTTCTTGAAGTATCATGAGTTGTCGGGATATTACCATCGCCAGTTGCCCAATAACGATACCTGTTAGTTATCAGTTCTGGGAACAAAGACGTACAATTGACACGCATACGCTCATTCAACACCCCCTTGGGCACCAAACGGTTATATACCAGCATTTTACTAATAGCATGGATATAGCCGTTACGAGCCTGCAATGAGGCACCACGGTTCACCACAGCACCCGGCTCTATCACCTCATGCATCGCTTCACTGCCTTGAGAAGCCAATTGGTCTGTTAATGTGTTATTCAGCCGATAACGGTTGAGATAAAGTGTATTTCCAGATTTGGAAGGTTCCCATATCTTTAACATTGTATGAGGAAGCATGGTTTCATAATAATCATGCGGATCTGCATCAGGAGCATAGTTCCAATATGAATTTGAGCCCTTTTCATAAACCAACTGGTTGACTGACATAGAGGCCTTGATAATATGATAGGCCACATACATGTTCAATGCATTGTAACGATTCGTATAGTCGTTTCCTGTACTGACCTTCAAACCATTCTCATTCATATAGTCATACCAATCGGGAGCATTGGCATACACTTCATTGGCATAAGCAATCAGATCATTGATATTGTTAATATTATTTGCGCGCAGCACCTCATCGGTCTCGGCAAAAACAGTATAGCCGACCTTGCATTCCACACTTCCAACTGTTCCTGGACCATTCGCAGGCGAAATGGCAGCAGAAACAGCAGCTCGTCTTAACTGCTTATAATCAAACATGCCCTTAGTCGTCTCTGTCAGAGAGTCTACAAGTCCTGTCATCTTCAAAGCCTCACCAAAAATTGAATAACGATCTTTGTTTCGGTCGAAAACAGCTGGAATAAACCTGTCATTTCGTGGAATCACCCGGTCGATGACATGGAGTAAGCCGTTAGTCGCAGCATTGTCAGAACTGATAATCATCGCAGTAGCTGTACCATTTTCTCCAAGACGGGTCTCGCCTGTAGCAGATGAATAATGAAACTCATCGCCAAGCATGTTCGAGATCTCACCATCACCTGTCATGGAGACAATATCACGATAAGTCGTGGTAATATGGAACCGTGACAGATTCAAGCAAAGGCTGTCAGAGAGACCTTCCAACGAATTGGCGGTCATACCATTATGCGGGATGACAGCTTCCGGGTCATTATAAAGACTATCGCAATACATTGCAATACCATCATTCGTAGGAGCAAAACAAGTGTACGAGCCATATGCAGCCATCATCTTATCATAGCCCACACGCGACAAGACATAATTAAACGAGGTAAGTGTGCTGTCTTGTTCGATCAGGGACTCAATGGTTTCTCCTGTGAAGGTATAAAGGTCAGACTCGTCGGGTTCCGGATTACATGACGAGACTGCCAACATCAGCAAGCCTATTTTTATAATATTCCTATTCATATATCATTCCTCCCATTAATAGTTCTTGTTGAATTTCTCATTTTCACTATAGCCAGGATTCTGTCTGAGCAACGGACAGACACTGACTTCATCCAAAGGTACTGGCATATAGAGTTTGGGTTCTGTACTCATTTTGGCTGCAACAGCACTTCCTTTTGTACCACCCAATTTGCGAATCATCAATGTCAGCATTTCATTGTATGTCGACGCAAAAGCAACCCCACGATCATTCTGAGCAGCCATAGTCGTGGTATAATCTATACCTTCAGTATGGCGGAAGCTATAGCGAAGGAGGTCATACCAACGTTTACCTTCAAAAGCCAACTCCCTGAGACGTTCTGCAAGCACCAATGTCTCCATGGCAGCAACCGGATCTGCAGCAGTTTCTATACTACCCCACTTCAAGACATCTGTCAAAAGATCTTTTGAACGTTGGTTGACAGACTTCACCAATTCAAAAGCCTCTGCAAGACGCTCATCATTGACATCACTCGACAAAGCTGTCAATGCCTCAGCCTTCATCAACATGATATCAGGCAGACGATAGACAATATAGTTTCTGTCAAGTGAACTGTTATAATCTGCAGCAGCTTCAGTTCCTGCAGTCTGAGTCTTAGCGATACTTGAGATGTATTTCCTGATGCCCAAAGCCTCAAAATCACCTACCGTCTTGGGATCGTTAATATATGTATCATTCAGTGCGCGATAATCTGTCGAACCTTGTCCTGAATAGAACACATATGAAGAATTAATCGGATTACCGAAAATGGATGACGCATAGAGATAGGGGACTGCACCGGATCTGTCGGTATTATGACTGAAATACTTGGTTAATCCTACATTCGTATTCGAAGATCCATCAAATTGCAATTCAAAGATACTCTCTTCTGCATTCTTGTTCACATACAACCGGACATAAGCGGCACGCCCTTCTGCCAACCAATAATCACGCAATTCAGAGTTTCCTCGATCATACACATGCTGTCCTTTCTTTGAATCGATAATTTTGTCACAATAGGCAACACACTGCTCATAATCAGCGTTGGAATGTCTGACACTGCCCAGCCAGAGATAGATATCTGCCTGCAGAGCATTAATGGCATCACGAGTGAAATAACCAACACGACGCCAATCCGTAAAGGCATTAGCAGAAATAGCATTCTTCTCAGCCACCTCCAAATCCCTCAGACAACATGTCAATACAGAATCAGGATTAGATTGTGCCACATTCCTATCCTGACTACTGTCCGTATAAGCCCATGAGATATACGGAATATCACGGAAATTACGCACCAGATAGAAATAGCACATTGAACGCAGGGCCAACATCTGTGAGCAGTCTGAGAGATAGTCTCCCTGAGTATAGCTGGGATCTTCTTCAAGAACAGCCTCTGCACGCTCTAAAACCAAATTACAGCGATTGATTACAGCATAGAACGGTGCCCAAGTGGCAAACTGATTATCCGTCTGAGTATTACCCAAATTAATCTCCGTAAGATCCTCATGCAAGGCACCTGTCAAAGTGGCTTCCGGAATCATTTCCTCAGAGCGCAGGTCTCCCCAAACAATTAAGCGGGAGATGACATTCTCACCCAACATGGCCTGATAGGCGCCATTAACCATCAATTGTACATCACGCTTGGATTTCCAGAAATCCTCATCCACCGTTTTATCATCAGGCATGATGAGCGTGTCGACACATGACACCATCATCAAAACGGCAACGGCCATAAATATATATCTTTTCATCATAAAACAAACTTATAGTCCAACGTTGAGTGTTAAAGTAAACTGCTTTGAACGTGGTGTCTGTGATGCATCGGCTGCAACGCCATAGCCCTGAGGAGACACCTCGGGGTCAACACCACTGTACTTCGTCCATACATACAGATTGTTCATAGAAGCATAAACCTGCAATTGATTCAAACCCCATTTCTTAATAATCTTCTTCTCGAAATTATAGGTCAGCTGCAAGTTCTGGAAACGCACGAATCCACCATCCTCGACATAACGGTCAGAAGGCTGGAAATTATAAGCAGTATTATACATAGCACGTGTAATGGGCGTTACATCACCATCCTTACGCCAGCGGTAGTTTACTGATGCACATTGGTTATAAGTATTGTACATCATCTCCAAGTTCTGGCGAGCCAGGTTCACGACCTTATTACCAAAGCGGTACATGAAACGGGTCTTCAGACTCCAGTTACCATAACGGAAAGTAAAGTTAAAGCCACCATTCACTTTCGGCAGCGAGTTTCCTAAGTAGACAATGTCCAACTCGTTAATCTGACCGTCATTGTTAATGTCCTGATAAATAGCATCACCCCCCTGGAAGGTATAGGTTGAAGAGCCTGCACCATTATTGTTCTCATAGTTATAAACAACATGTTTGGGATGGCCTTGACCATCCATCAGCACATTGCCTTCTGCATTGCGTACCACAGGGAAGGTCTGACCTGCAGCTAGACGCTTATTGATTTCAGCCTCGTATGTTGACGCATCCCAACCATTTTCCTTCTGAAGATTCTCCAGATAGTCATAACTGTATTGATAAACGCCTAAGAAACGGAAACCATAGATTGAACCGAGCGAATTATTCAACTGCACACGAAGTGGCCAGTTTCCTCGCTGGGTAATCGCCCAGGGCGAACCTGACTTACCAGAAGTATAATTGGTGTAATTTGTATTTAGCGATGCCAATACACTCTCATCCATTTCCTTCAACAGATTCTCATTCTGAGCAACGTTCATGCTGATATCCATAGAGAACTTTCTTCCGATCTTCAAAACCTTCTTGGCAGAGATGTTCATTTCCCAACCATTGTTGTTCATCTGTCCGACGTTGGCATACGACAAAGTGCTGTAACCGACATACGACGGAATGGAAACACCCGAAACAAGTAGATCCTTAGTCACCTTACGGTAATAGTCGAAATCAATTTCTATCTTATCATTCAACAAACCCATATTGAGACCTAAATTGTAGCTGGTTGTCTTCTCCCAACGCAGGTCATCCAGTTTCAGTCCATCAAGCACACCTACTGGCTGCATGTTATTACCATCACCATAATAACCAGCTGAGGTATTGTAGGTATTATAGAACAAATAGTTCTTGCTCGGGCCCTTACCATTAACACCCCATGAGGCACGCAAACCTAACATGGAAAGCCAATTGCCCTTAATCTTCTCCATGAATTTCTCATCGATGATGTTGTAACGCACTGAAACACCAGGGAAGAGTGCCCACTTGTTCTTCGGGCCGAACTTCGAATCACCATCGGCACGAAGCGAGAATCCCAGATTATAACGACCATCCTTATAGCTGACATGACCATTATAGAGCAAGTTCTGCGAGGCGGAACGGGAATTACCACTCGTCATCGGGTTAGTACCACTGTCATTATAGAGCCATGCAAATACCGTCGATGAAGTAATATCAGTTGGCAGGCCGTTCATGCGTACATACTGAGTGCTATACTTCTCCGTACTCATGTCATAACGTGCCAACATTGTGACCGACCAATCCTCATTCTTAAAATAAGGTGTAAATACCAGTTCAACGCGCCCACCCACTTTCATTCGGTTTGTCTCAGAATTTGTACTGAGATTATAACTGGACGATGACCATTGGTTGCTGGCAAGAGAAGCCGGATAGTAAGAAGGACTGCTATTTGCATAGATATCAAAATCGACACGGCCATTCAGTGTCAGGCGACTCTTGTCTGCCTCCACGCCCAACAACTCATACTTAATACTGAAATCAGGTGTCAAACGGTAAGTCTGCTCCTTGGCCCATGCCTTATTGGCAATGGCAACAGGGTTACCCAGACTGCGAATGGCATTCAATTCGTAGCTAGAGTAATTACCATCTTTTGGATACAAGCCACTCTGACTCGGATTCATGATGTAGTACTCATCCGTATCGTTGCCATTAGCATCCTGACGATAAATACTCATATTAGGTGCCATCTTTTGAGCCAACGAAAGAATGTTATTACCATAGTTCTTATCATTACCAGTATAAGTCAAAGCGAAATTAGTCGAGAAACGGATACGATCACTCACATTGTAGTCGAGCACCAGTCGAGTCGTAAACTGCTGGAACTTCTGCTTAATCACCGTTCCTGTCTGGTGCTTATAACCTGCAGAAATACGGAAGGTAGCCTTCTCACCACCACCAGAGAGGTTGACACTGTAATCATGCATAGCTCCGAACTGCGTCACAGCCTTTACCCAGTCTGTATTGTTGTTCCAGTTCTCGTACTCTGACCATGAGGTATTATAGTTCAATTCCTCAATATTGGTGGTGGCATCTGATTTCTGTGAAGGATTATAAAATTCCTCCTTCATCAGCATAGAGTAGCTGTCACCATCCAACAAGGTATAGCCTTTAGGCTGCCAGGTACCCGTAAACTTATAAGAAAAGTTCAGGCGGGGTTTACCTCTTGAACCGTGTTTTGTTGTGATCAGAAGTACGCCATTAGAACCCTTTGACCCCCACACGGCCGTAGCTGCAGCATCCTTCAGTACAGTGATACTCGCAATATCCTCCACATTGACAGAAAGCAATGAGGCGTATTGTTCTTCATTCGCATTCTGGAAATCAAAGTTCTCATCTGGATTGTCAAAGATCTTATCATCCACGACGATTAACGGATTGGCATCACCAGTAATGGTAGTAACACCACGCAGACGCATGGTAGTACCGGCACCCAGATTACCCGAATTAGCCACAATGTCGAGGCCGGCGATCTCACCTTGAAGAGCCTCATCAGCTGAGGTGAATGCAAGTCCTTCCACATTACCCATGTCAAGAGCCTGTGATGACACTGTCATTTCCTTCTTTGAAATCATCAAACCTCCACTGCTGGAACGTTTTGACTTTACCACGACTTCCTTCAACTGCGTATCCTCTGGATCCAGTTTGATTTTGAAGACCGTCTGAGTTCCGATGTTAACAACCTTCGTTTTGTCGCCTACATAAGAAAACACCAGTTTGTTTTTAGTGTTCTTGATCTGCATGGAGAAATTTCCATTAAAGTCAGTCTGTGTAGCCGACACGATACGATTGTTGGCATCGCGCTCCACAACATTACCCATCATGACAGGGCCTTCCCTGTCAGTAAGGGTACCTGATATACGCACGCCTTGCGCCATCAGCATTTGGCCAACAAAACAAAGCAATGCTGTAAACAGTATTTTCTTTATTATACTTCTATTGGTAATCATAATACTCAATTATCAATTGTCATTTATCAATTCTGGCCAGGATCTAATGGTTCCGTTATTTCATGAATCACGCAGAACGAAGAAGTATAGATAGAAGTTGCTTCTGTACGTTTGCGGTCAAACCAATAGTCGCGTGTCATCAGGTTACACTTCTTAGAAGCATCATTAGCATCTATCACATGTTCGACACCTGCTCCATCAGTCACAATCAGTTGGCCGTTTCCACCTCTTACCCGCAGTTCGCGTGCCAAACCCATAGCATCTGTACTCAAACTGTTATAACGATTGGTGGCAACCACATTATCCGCATATATCGATGTACTCTGGAAATGATAGCGCGCAAAAGTCCGCATCTTGTTAATCATCTCCTTGGCTTCGAGTTTCTTTTCAGCCTCAACAGTTCCACCGGCATCAGCATAGGTAGTAAAGAGTTTATTCACCTGATCCCATGTAGGTAGACCATTAGCATAAGCTTTCTGCATGGCCGCATTATTGGGAGCATAGAGAGTATAATTATAGGTATTGAACATTTTCACATTCTCATCCAGACAGGCATCACTGACAGTCGTGTTACCATTCTTGTAACTCGTTGTGAAAACGGTGTATGAATCCTGTTCGGTGATATGGAACTCATTTTCCTCGCGGCTGATTCCGGCCCACTCTAACAATTCACTGTCACCGAAACCGAAACAAAGTTGATAGAACTCTGAGAAGCGGCTATCTGACTGTAATGTCTTGCTAACACTATTGCGAGGAGCCTGAATAACATGGTCGATACGATAGGCCTTACCATTCTTTTCCTTATAGGCCTTAGTAACGGTTGCTGGTGTCAGGCCATTATCAATCTGCTGACCACTCATCACCAGAGCGCCTTCAATACCTCCTGTCACATATATCTCACCACCATGCTTGGTCTTATAATAACGATTGGTTCCAATACTGTCGCCTGCTTCGAGTACGACAGTATGATAGTTCAGGAGATCTATCATCTGGGTCTTCCACTGCGGGAACTCCACAAAGGCACCTCCATTCATCGGTTCTCCAACCGTATTGGTATTCTTGTCATACTGATAAGCTACACAGCGAACAGTCTTGCCATCATGATAGAATCGTAATGCTCTCGGTGTATCATGACCCAGAAAAGCCGGATCAATATAATAATTGTCAAAGGCCGTACTATCAGGAATGAAGAAACCAAAATTTGAACTCATAGACATCAGATAATACTTGAATCCGATATTTAGTTTGGAATCATCAGTACCTTTATTCTCATAACTGGGATCTTTATCGGCAGCCCAGCCAAAGACCTTCATGTCTGGATAGACAGAGGCTGGTGCCAAGACACTCTGATATTCATCGGGAGCAATCAACTCTGTCATCTTGTAAATCACGCCATTATTGGCGAATAATATATCATAAGCACCGTTGGCTTTACGGTCGATCTTATCCAAAGTAACACCCATGTATTCTGATGCGTCATTCTTGACATCAGCAAACTTACTAGGTACAGAAGCTGTGAACGATGATTTCATCAGGTTATTGATAAATGCTGTCAGGATACCAGGCATTTTCTGATGTAACTGATCCAGATTGGCAGCCAGATTAGCTGGTGTATTCTCTGCAAACGGATATTTTCCATAAAGGTCAATCAGATAGGCACCGTCACCACCCTGACAAAAGAATCTCTCCATAGCTGCATTTGTGGGCACAAACATGGCGGCCACATCAGCTATCGTGTAGTCAACGCCACCTGACATACCACTGGGACTATACTGATTCCACCCCGGGTCAAATGCCAGCAACTGGGATCCTGGCACAAGATTGCCATCGGGGTCAATATTCTGTCGATGTGACCCTTTGTTATTCAGGTAACGAATCTCATAGACCTTATCTACCGTGGGTTTCCCGTTCTCCTGAGCCCATGCATTATAGGTATTAGTCACCGCATCATTCTCAAAAGGAGCAGAAAAATAGTCGAGAATACGACTGAACATACCCGTTTCCTCATCACTACGAAGCACCTGAGCCATATTTCCAGGTGGTACGATGACATCCAGCATCTGATGGATATAGCCATTCTGGCAGGTCACATCACTCTTGACAATCTGGTCACCGAAGATATATGCCATACCTTCTGAATAGGGCGTACCTGTCAGAATCGAGAAATCACTCTTATCACCAAGGGTGGTAATGCCATTGTTGAGCATGTGTTCACGGGTAAAGTGAACCATCATCGGGCGGGTTGCATCACTCACCACATACATATTGGCATTGTCGCGATACTTGTCCCAATACTTATTATTTTGAGGAAGCAGTACAGCATTGGTCAAGTGCTGAATAGTGTCAATCACATTCAGATTCGTCTGGTGTTTCATAGCCACACCTTTTGACACCGTTGCCTCTGTACTGCTCGTGTTACTCACATTCGACATCATGCCGACCAACAGGGCGTTGTCGAGCATCGAACTGTAAAGTAACATCTTCTTTTGGGCAGTGCTGAGCTGAGAATAGCTCTTAACTCCCCAATCATTCGACTGAAAGAACCGCTGGAAAGCCTCATCATTGGCGGGAAATACCGTTTTCGAACCAGTCCGGTTGAGAATCTCGGCATAACCAAGATCGTCAATCAACTGCAGGTAAGTCGAAAAGGTACCCGTCAGATTCTGGGGGTTCTTCAGTTCCTGATAGATGCTCTCACCAAGCCATGAGGGCTTACTGTCGGCATCCACCGCCTCGTTCTTTTCTACGCAAGCGGTCATCAATCCCGCCAAAACGAGAGTGACACAGAAAATGACTTTTTTCATAAATAGCTATTTGTTGTTTGATTTGTTTTTATTGACGTCATACGAAGTTAGTATACTTTCAGTGTGCAAAAATACAAAAATAATGTGAAACGCCCAAAAAATAGCTTACCAAATCTTTATTTATGTCATTTTTTGCAGTTTTTGTAGCAAAAGACAAAGGATAACAAAGAACCGCCCTCCCGACTCAGAAGAGTGGAAGGGCAGTTATATGATTGGGAATACCCCAGAATGATTCTGATTACTCCTCAGCAGGAGCGGGTTTTGCAACCTTGATACAATCGTAACTGATAGACTCAGTCTCTGTCTCATTCTTGATAACGAGTGAGCCACCCTCAGGAATAGTCACACCACTGAATACAATCCAACCCATAGTAGCATTGCCCCATGTTTCAGGATTCGGAGTAGCAGCTACCTTTGTAACCGTACCGTCAGCAGCCTTAACATAGAGGACATCTGTACGAGAGGTGTTATTCTTGTCGTTACGACCATAGAGGCTGACGTCATAAGTACCAGCAGGAATTACCGGCGTAAAGATGCTTGCGCCAATCTTAGGCTGAGCGCCCTTGCCCTGAGAAACACGGTTGAAAGTACCCTGTGCATACGGTGTGCCGAAATCACCCTCCTGTTCCAGATCCTCGCACTCACCGAAGAATACAACGTTCGGATCAAGTACATAATTAACGGTTGTGAGAACATAACCACCTGTGGTCTCTTCTGTACCGTTGATTGAAACATCATAACCATTATACTGCTTCGGAGTTACGAAATAGTAAGCACCATTTTTACCACAACCAACGGGCAGATAGAATGTGGTTGTCTTACCTACGAATTCCTCACCCTGGAACATGAACAGACGACCATCAAGACCAGAAACGCCATCAATCATACCATTAAGGATATACTTGTACTTCTCAACTTCCTCAGCTTTGAAAACAACAGTGACTACTGTACCAGATTCCGCGATTTTACTATTCTCAGAATCATCAGACTGGTAGATGTACTTCATAGAACCATCTGCAGTCTGCATATTGGCCTTATCTGAATCAAGCAGTGTAACAGCTGTACCAACTTTACCACGACGAACGATAGGAGCCTTCAGATCCTCAGGAACAGGATTGCCCTCTGTATCAACAAACCTAATTGTATAGTCAGCATACTTGATATTCTTATCAGAGTAGAGCTTCGTAATCTTGAGGTTATCCAGATAGTATGTACCTGAATTACCAGAACAAATGTCAATCTGAGTACAGGTCTTAGCATTCTCGCTCAGGAACTCTGTTTCGCCAGAGAAGATAGTTTTGCCATCCTTCTGAACATCATAGGTGTACTGACGGTTTTCTAAGTCAATAAACAGGTCCACATGCATCCATTTGCCCCAAAGGTCATCAGCCTTGATCTCCTCCTGGCTGGCAGCAGCCACCTTGTCATTAATCCAGAAATAGTTCTCATTACCACCACCGTAGGCCTTACCACGCGTAGCACCAATGTTGAAGATGGCGCCATTGCTGGTATAGCCATACTGACCTTCATTCACAGCAAAAGTAGGATTGTGAACCGTTGCATCACCAATAGTAATAGCACTCGGAGCAAGAATAGCAGCAGGGATCATGAAATCGAAAGAAATCTTCATGGTCTTTGCATTCTCTGCATAATCAGAGAAATTGTAGAAAGCCATACCTCTGCTACTTGAATTAGAGCGGGTAAACTTAGCAGCATTGGAACCGTCTACATTTTCGACACCCACTGTCATACGGGCAGGATCAACAATCTGGAACATCGATACATCACCGTCTTCAAAGTCGAAAGAATCCATAAACTTTGATGACTCCTTCTGATTGACCTCGTTGTCCTCAGTTGAGCACGATGTCATTGTCATACCGCTTGTCAGGATGGCGGCAAACATCCATAGTAAACTCTTTTTCATTGTTTGTTTTAATTATTAAATATTACGTAATTTTTAATGATCTATTCATAAATGTCACAAAATCGGTGCAAAGATAGGTATTTTTTTCTTAATTACCAAATTTTAAGCCTTTTTTTTGGTTATCTACTAAAAAAAGGCGTGCCGCTCAGGAGAGTGCCACGCCTTATTAGCATATAATCTGTATAAAACTTACCTCACAAGAATCTTCTTGCCATTGATAATGTACAGGCCCTTCTTAAGCGACTTCAGATCATTGATACTATCGGCAACCTTTGCACCCGTAATGGTGTAGACACCCGTGACGACTCCAGATTTCTCCTCGCTCGTAACAATCTGCTTGATGCCTGTAGCCTCAGGATCATAGTTTACCAAAGCCTCCAACCATTTCATATTTTCCTTAATACTGTGGATGGCATTCTGCATCTCCTCGTGAGTGACAGGAGCATTGATATACTTCTCCTGATCACCAGCATCCTCGGACGGATGGTTTGCACGGTCACCCATATAGCGATAAATGCTATTAATGAAACTTAAACGCTGAGCCTCATAGCCCTCCAGTTTGAGTTCTGCATCCTTATACTTGGCAATTGCACTGCGAGCCTCGGTGCAGATGGCATCATAGTCAACCTTCGTTGCTGCCAGATAGGCAGCCTCATCATTACCGAGGTAGTACAGATGGTTGTCGCCAAATCCGAATCCATTTGCTCCAGCTGTTGCACCATTATCACGAGCCTCCAGACCTAACTCATAGGTTTTGGTCTCATTATCTGTCTTGATTAAGATAATAGAGTAAGTCAGTGGTGTATAACGGCTAAAGCCCACAGAACTAATATCTGGTGCACACTTGAAAAGCACACAAGAGTCAGCAGGATTCACCGTTCCGTCGATACCGAAGAACAGACGGATATTGGGCTTGTAAATGGTATCATTACAAGACTCTGATGTAAAGTCGATCAGATTAAGATTCTGAAGAACCTTGGCGATAGCAACATAGTCAGCCCATCTTGCCTGACTACCGGAACCTCCCTCATTAGCATAGGCTTTGGCACGATACTCATAGATACCCGGACGGGTCAGTGTAACGGTCTGAGAAGCCTTACCATTAGGTCCTGCTGTTGTACCACGCCACATATTGGCAACAACGCCACTCTCATATTCAGTATTATTCGGACGAAGCTGCCACTGTTTACCACCAGAGCCAACATTGAATATCCAATTGTTTGCTTCATAAATATCCTTGTTTCCACCACCTTCTACACCAACATAATTCTGGTCAGAAGTCCAAGGCTCAAAGCCACCGTTCCTTAAGGTATAAGTCAGATCAACCGGCGTTGCGCGTGAACCGATTGCCATACGGAACCACTCATTGGCAGTCATCAATTCCACATCCATGGCAGCAAAGGCCTCACTCTCATCAGCAGAACCTGTGGCTTCCACCATACCCTGAGCCTTGTCGATTACAGCTTTGAAGGTTGGATGGTCAGCTGCTGCATAAGCATCATCACCATAGATACCATTACAAGTAGCGATGTCAGCAACCAATGTCTGATACACTTTGTTGGTATTGGCGTAATCCCTACGGGCTTTTGACATATCATCACGATGAGCAATCACCTCATCCTTATTAGCAAGAGTCACTTCGCCAGCGTTCTTTTCATTGCCATCAGCATCAATCCACGCAAAAGTAGAATTGTAGAAGTTAGTATGGCTGGTAATGGCATCGGACAGCAGATTATGACCCCACGGGAAGCCGTCGGCCTTTGTCTTTGCGTTCTCAGCAACAGCCTCGTCAAGTTGAGCTTTCAATGACTCACGGTTCACCTTGATCATATCATATGCATAGAGATGATCCACCTGATCCTGTGAAAGACCTACTGCACGGAATTCTGGGTTACGCAGGCTGTAACGTCCACCTGTTCCCTGAACCACAGGGAAGTGGAAACCACCAGTGATGGTTTCACCCTCCTTCACCTCACCTATATAATAGAGGCGCTGCCAGTTAGTACCATTCAGCACAACAGTCTCATCGGAGAACTTCCATGTCGGATGCTCCAGAGCATCTGTCTCATTATAGGTCTTGAAGACAATGGTGTCATTGCCTATCCACATCCAAGGACCAGCGATCTCCACACCAGGGTTAGAGCCATAGCCATTAGCCTGGACATCAGAATTGCTGGAATACTGAGCAGCTGTAGCCTGTGCTTCAATTGAGAACATATAGAAGCCAGGCTTCAGCGACGTATTGGCGAACACATCATCTGCAACGGCCATACCGCAATCGAGGGTATAGTCAGTACCGCGTTGGATACCGGCACTAGCCACATAACCATCCTCCTCTGGACGTTCAAGACTGCCGTTGTTAGGCGAGAAGCCCCAACGATTGCCTATATAGTGCCAACCATTACGGGTGGAGCCATTATAACTATTCCACTGAGAATAACTCCAATTGTACCAACCATAGAGATAACGCTCCGTCTTTATACCATCAATCATCGTACTGCAGGTATTACCGGCATTGACATTCAAGAACTCCTCAACAGCAGGATCAACCTCATCTTCCAAGAATGCCCATGTTGATGCATCATCCACATCCAATCCTCCTTCACCCTTCAGATTAGCTTCAATCACCTCCATATAGGGCTTCAGTAAGTCATCCTTCTGCTCCGTGAAAGCGGGCTCATTATATAATTTCTGCATATATGCCAGTTTACGCTCAGCAATACGCGTATCATATACCTCCATGACAGGCAGGATCTCGAAATTGGTAAACATGGTGTTTGATGCCATGTTGTTAATGTCCAATACGAAGAAACCTTCGTTCTCAATCGTAAACGTAGTGACAATCTGCTTCCATGCGATACCATAGACGGAATTCAAGCCAAATCTGACAAAGCCATTGGTAGTAGCGTCGACATCAGCCACGCCACCAGTGGTGTTGTAGAAGAAATTCAGGTAATTCTGGGCGGCATTAGCCGTTGAACTCTGAATGGAAGACTCAGCCTTTACCCAATAGGAGAACACATAGAATCCAGGCTGAATAGGAACGACGTAGACCAGAGAGTCACCGCTTTCATTCGACAGTTTCGTGCTCTTGATAACAGTTTCACCATTAGGACCTGCTTTGGGAGTGAGCTCCCAAACGGCTGAGGGAGCTTCGTTCTTCTCGTTTGTCCATCCATCATAATTCGACTTGAAGTCGCCATTGACAAAGATGTTTGCACCTGTTGCCTTGTACTTGGCATCTGCCGAGTAGATATAGCCACCCATCTCAGTGGCATAGGCGCCTACTGCACATACCAAGACCAGCAATTGCAAAAGTAGTCTTTTTCTCATAATCAATTGATTTTAGTAATTAATATATAAAATTCGTTTATCTGCAAATAATCAGTAGTGGGTGCAAAGTTACATCTTTTTATTTGAAACACCAAACTTTTCACATTATTTTATCTGATGATGACGGTCTCAGAGTCAAAGTTACGACCACCTTGCATCTTAACGATGTAGGCACCTGGACGCACGCCAAGACGCTTAACTTCACGACGGATATCACCACGACGACATTCCATTGAGCCGACATGAACGCCTCCGACAGTATACACTTCGCAAGTCACTAAAACATCTGCCGATAACGTACCGACACCCAGAGTCGGATCATCGGTAATACTAATCACACCCGTCTTTTCAGCCATCGCCGTCGTATTCCAATAAAGGCCAGCGGGCAATGCCGGCAAGTCATATTTGGGCGTACCAGAGAAGGTGCGTGTAACATCCCAAAGTGTAAAGGAATCTCCCTTCTTGGGCGTATAGCCCCCGAGCAATGACACCTTCACCGTTCCATTCATTGTGAGGAACGTGGGGAATAGCTGTGAATAGACGTCATGATCCTGTATTTGGAAGTTCAGCACAGCACCGTCCTTGACATTGACGGCTGCAGTGGTCTTGAGTGTGCCAGGCATTCTGGAGAAGTCAATTGGGTTCTCACATTCAAAGGTTGCCTCGGTACCATTTTCCATCGTTAGTGAAGCAATAAGGCCACTGCCAGCCAATGAAGATGTTCCCTTCAAAGTGATTGACGAGGGGAAAAAAGCCTTATTACCGTCTCCATAGAACACCAACTGTCCATCTTCCATTGTGAGAGCCTTTCTGATGGCTCCTGCAACTGCACAGTACATTTGTCCACTGCCCTTCTTCACGATAGGCGCATCGCTGCTGAAGGTCACTCTGATATCGTCGTTCAGGCCACCGATGGTATAAGTACCACTACCGCCAAGGGTTCCGGTACCCGTGACAACACCGATAGCCATATTTTTACCATTATTATCGAAAACGACGCCACCATTAATCTTCAGTGTAGCTTTGGGGAGACCGTACGTATTGTCAAAGAGGAAACTGTCATCATATTTATCAGTGCTATAGGTATTTGCCGTCACCGTACCTTCAAAGGCACTCCAGTTACCCTGGAAATAACCTCGTACACTGGTGGCATATACGTTGAAGATGCCCTCTCCGGACAACGTTCCCTTATAATTACAACGGGAATCAGCATAGAACGTGCCCGTACAGCCTTCCGACACCACGAAGTTCGCATTATTGGTTGAGTAGCTGTAAATATTCACGTTGTCTTTCAGCGTACCATTCTGGAACTCCACAGTGGTAGGAAGCGATTTGACAGCATTGCCGTTCTCAGTAGCTTGTATCGTTCCTTGTTCGATGACCAGTTTCTTGACACTTAAGTTAACCGGAGTGTTCAACGTACCATTTCCTGCTTTAGTAAGCGTCTGACTGGAGCCAGTAATCGTCCCCGACTGGGTAAACGTCTTGCTCGCACTGACGGTGATGACAGCCCCGCCCTCACCTATGCTTATGGGCTGGTCGCCAGTCATTGTCTCGGCAATTGACAGTTTAGCGCCGTTCTCTATAGTAATAATCTTCTTGACATCTCCCAACGCGCCATATTCGGTACCCACATTATTGGCCAGGGAACTGACTGTAAGCGTACCACCCTTGATAACCGTATTACCCATATGATTCACGTTCTTGAGGGTCAGACCGCCTGCCCCTTGTTTGGTCAGGGTGGGTTCGCCTCTGAGGCTGTCACCGGACAACGTAAACGATTTAGTTTCATTATCAAACAGAATACGCTCAGGAGCCACGTTGCCGGAAACAGTAATCGCAGTTTGCTGAGCCTGATCATTGAACACCACACTGCTACCTGGTACGAAAACAGAACCAGCACCCTTTGCATCAGCAAAATTAGCGGTGGCATCCGTGTTCCATTTTCCGTCGACAGATCCTGTCCAGGTCAGTTCCTTAGCATCATAATCCACGATGGTAAGATATAGCTTGCCCCCCTCATGACTCAGGGTTGCCTTCTTACCATTCAAGCCTTCAATGACAATATCACTGACATTACCAGTCAGTGTCACAACCTCGCCCAACTGATACTTTCCTGCTGCCGGGTTGCCCTGAATGCAGAAGACAGGCGTATCATAGGAAGGTCCCCCACCCTTGGGCCATTGTTTCTTTTCAACGACAAGTGTAGTGACATTGATTTTGTCGTTCTCACCGTCATTCATGTCAAAGACAATACGGGAACCGAAGCCTAACGACAGTTCACCAACCGTGACAGTACCCACCTTACCCTCACCACCGGGCAGGATCGTCGCATTATAATCGGCTTGAATACCTTTCGGGAAACTGCCGCTGGAGATCAATGTCGTATGACGGTTGAGCCAGACGCGGCTGTTCTGCATGGTACCGTCGAACTGAAGTGTACCTGCCCAGACATCCGTCGGACCGCTGTAGGTCTCCGTCACCTTTGGCAGCACCAGCATACCGTCGCCCTGTTTCACCAGACGCATCTCACCTGCGAAAGCACCGCCTGTCAGCGTATGGGTATAATAGTCATACTTGATGACAGGGTTGGTGGTAGAGGTACTGTTCGTACCCTGCACCCATGATGGCGCATTGTCTATATATATATAAGGTGTAGCACCATTGGTCACGTTGACCGTCATATCGCCGGTCTCACAGGTAATGATCTGTTCATCCTTATTGGAGATGGTACCGCCATTGGCTATTTCCGTCCTTCCTGTCATCGTCAAAGCAGGGGGGGCCATCGTGATACCCTCCAGTTCCCCGACAAAGTAGCTCACATGCGGCGGCTGGTTATAGCCGCACATCTGCCATACCATCGCATTACGATACTGGTGGTCGTGCCAAAGTGTATAGTTACGCCACTTGGTTTCGGTGGTCGTAGTGTAAATTCGGATAATGTTATTGGCAGTACGCATGATGACTTCCTCACGCCAGTCGCCAAAGAGATCGCCCTGATAACAGGGTGTACCCTTTGTATCGTTATTGGTCATCGATCCTGTCAGCGTAGCTATCAGACCTTTGCCATATTTATAGATACCACCAGCCGTATTCTTGCCGTTAGTATAGTTGAACGACTCATCGCAGAGGTCACCATCCCAGTAGATACGCATATTATCAGTACAACCAGACTTCGACAGTCCGTCGATATGCTGATTGGTGACACAACTGATGGGATTATCATGTGCCGAGAAAGCCATTGCACCAGGATAGTCGTTGCAGAAGTTGGCAGCCATACCACGTCCGTCATCATCGCTACCAGTCATCCGGTAACGGATCTTTGAGGTAGTGGCATCACGGTAGCAGTTAGCAGGTCGGTCTTCATTACAGGTAAAGATCTCCTGTCCCCAGGAATAGGGGTCGAAATCGCCATGATGCTGGGCATCACCATGACCAAGACCGGTGGTCGAAAGGCCTTTGCCATTATCATCAATGACCATCGAGCCGAAGCATATCTCATCACGTCCGTCCCAGTCGACATCGGCAATGGCATAATTGTGATAGCCCTGTCCGTAATAGGGTGAGCTGCTGTCATTACAATTCCAGCGCCAGCGTTCCGTCAGTTGGTGCGTTGCAGGATCCACATCATAGGCAATCATCTTATGACGGGTATAGATTCCACGCGCCAGGAAGATGCTCGGTTTACGGCCATCCAGATAGGGAGCACCGAAGAAATGCTTCGTCGACCGATGACCATAACCATCTCCCCACGCCTTTTCCAAGTCGGTTTCACCCGATTCCAGACGCTTCAAGGGATAGTTCATCACCTGATAGGGCTTGCCAGTCTCACCATTCATATAGACCAAAAACTCAGAGCCCTCATGTACAAACCACTGACCGCTGGCAGTAGCTGCGAGATAATTCTTCGTCTGGTCACCTACTACATATTCCGTTCCGTCGGCCATGTGGATGATGGTCCCGTCTGCTGCACGCATCACGGCTTCGGCCTTACCGTCCTGATCCCAGTCATAGGCTACGATATTCTGCTCATTATTCTGGAAGTCTGCCATATTCGGCCCAAGGTCAATCCACCATAACCGTTTACCATTGAGTTTATAGCATTCTATAATGAAATATTCGCCTTGATAGCCCGATTTCTGATATGAGGTCTCATACCAGCTCAGATTATCAAACTTCAAAAGGATCTCGAGTTCACCGTCGCCGTCCACATCGGCACAACAGGCATCATTGGGAACGTAGACAGACTTCAGATTTCCATGATCCATCTTTATTTCCAACCAGTTGTTTGCCAATGGCGCTACCGATTTGCTTTGTGTCTGCTCTTTACCGCGCACAACAGCACTCACCGTATATTGACTATTGGCAGTTCCCTCGCTGTCGGTATAGTTGGAGACAGTCAGATTCTCTGCTATCTTTTTCCCGTCGCGATAGAGGTTATAAGTCACATCATAGTACTCTTCACCATAAATGCGCCAGGAGCAATAGACACCACCTTGAACCTTCACAGCCACAACACCACGGTCCAACCGGTCAGTCACTCGCTGTGCACGCAGACCCACTACCATCAGGCCTGTGAAAACAGCCAACAAGAATATCCTTTTCATCATTGTAGAGACAGTTTCTTATTATCCGGCTGCAAAATTACGAACAATATCGTTTGAAATCCCGCATATTTTGATTTTTAGACCTTATTTTTTGATAATTAGTGTTATATTTTTCACTTTTCACTTTTCACTTTTCAGTTCTTTTATTATCTTTGCAGCCGGATAACGATTCAAAACAACAAAAACTTATTATTTCAATGAAGAAACTGGTTTTATTATCAACAATGCTATTGATGGTTGCTTTCAAGGCTGCCGCCCAGGAAGTGACGCCACAACTGACCGTCTTCCCGGAGTTCCGACCCGCCACAGCCTATATGGCTGACGGCAAGAAACTTGCTATTCCCATGGCCAATATCTTCCTGAAGAACAGCTCGTTGCTCTATATCAGCGGAGAACTCACCAAGGAGGCCAGCACCAAGAATCTCTTGCGTGTCGACTTTCCTGACCGCACATATTTCCGCATTGACTCGGTGTTGGCCTATCCCGTCGACTCGGTAGGGACCAGCGTGCTCTACTGCGCCAAGGTGCTCGACCTCAAGGCTTATAAGCAGATGCTGGCCAACAACCAGAACATCACCAACCTCGATCTCAATGATCTCACTTCCATGAACGTGTTCCAATACACCACTATCGACCTTCAGGACGCGAAAGACATCCATTTCCCCGTCATCCCTCTCTATTATTATAAGATTAACGATCAGTTCGTCTTCGTTCACGAACGTCATCTTAAACGTTTCTTCGACAAAGAGAACCGCCGTCTGATGGAATCGGTGATGAATCTTCCGGGTTTCAGCTGGACCGACGAAAAATTCCTCATCAAGATCCTGGAGGTCATCAAATAATCTGCTATCGCGATTTCAACTGCCACTGATCCACTACGATATGTGGATCCAAGGCACGGATGGTCATTGTGTGACGACCAGCAGACAGATTGACGGGTAAATCACGGAGCGCTTGTCCGCGGAGTACGTTCTGTTTCCATTCCTCTGAGCGGAATGGCTCTTTCAGACTGTAGACCGTCGGTTCACCGTCATCGATGCTGACACTATATCTCAGGTCGCCGTTATCATTCGGCTGAGTCGGAATCAAGGCCGTCTGTAATTGATAGTCACCCGTTTTCTCCACCTCGAAACGATAAGTGAGCTTTCCGTCCTTCGGCACCGACACCGCGTTCATCGAATGTCCTAACATCTGAATTATCTTCACACCCTCCGATGCCTCAGCATAGTCGCAGGCGTTTTTGAGTGGAGAGATGAGAACTGATAGTTTAGAGTTTGCTACCGCTCCACACTCTAGACTTGGCACGAGCGGTGCCCAGAAAACGGGCAGATCGCGCGGATGGTCATGCATGATGTATTTCCACTTGCCACCAGCCATCTCGTTGTTGTAATAGCTGGTCAACTTGTGAATCCGTTCGTAGGCCGCTTGGCTGCGGGTCACCGCTGCACGCATCTTGTCATCGTTGGCAAACATATCCTTCAACGTGCTGCCTGTAGCATGCTTCCGGGCACGCTGGGCTTCCAACATCTTCTCCACATGGGCAGCAGCAGCTTGAACGGGATACTTGATGGCAGCAAAGTAGGCATCGGCCAGTTCTGGTCGCAAGGATTGGCCGATTTCCTCCACTTTTGCATCCAAAGCAGCAAAGCGTCCCTCAAACCAGTCACATTGTTCCTGGGTCCAGTCGCTGTTGCGCACCTGAGAGAATCCCCGGTCATAGAGTTTCTTGTCTACCTCCACCTGATTCCATCCCATGAACTCCGGACGCCGCATGCCGCAGAGCCGGTAGAACTCGTGCACCACGGGGAAGAGCCGTTTGCCGACCTCCTGACCGAACTCCCGACAAAGCCAGGCCTGATAGTGATCATTCAATGTCTCACCCGAGACACAGTCGATGTTCCAGGCCATATCGAGAAAGAGTTCCAGGTCGTAGCCAGCCACCTTCGGATCATGCACGTTCACAATCCAAAGCCTGCGCACATTGTGGTCGTAGGCCTGACGCATCTCATTGTATATCAGTCCGGGCTGGGTGGTTGTCAGCCAAAGGTAGTCGTGCGGACGCCCCCAATAGCTCAGGTGATAATACACACCGCCCCCACCCTGTCGTTGCTGTTCCTCAGCATTCGACAGACGGGTCATATAGCCATAGTTGTCGTCGCACCACATCAGCGTCACATAGTCGGGTACTCTCAGGCCCTTCTCATACAATTGCAGTACCTCCTTATAAGGCACGAACACCTGCATCTGCTTCTCTGGAGCGCCGATATACTTACGGAGCAGTTCTTGCTGGTCGTCAATCACCTGTTGCAGGCCATCGAATTTCTCCTGAGTGGTCTTATAACCCTCCATCGACCCGTCGTGGATGCCACGCATGCCGATGGTGAACATATTGTCCCTCGACTTCCTTACTTCCTGCAATCGCTCAATCCAATACTGTTGCACCTGCTCGCGGTTAGTCTTATAGTTAAAGGCCCCGCGCTGTTTCACATCCCACTCATCTACATTGTTACGCAACAACGGCTCGCAATGCGAGGTACCGATCACAATACCACAGCTGTCGGCCATAGCCTTCGCCCCAGGAATCTTGAAAAAGGCGGTCGTGCCCGTATGCATGCCAGGCCAGATAGCGTTGGCGCGCAGACGCAGCAACAACTGGAATATCCTTTTATAGGTTTTAGGTCCAATATGGCCAAAGTCCGAAGGCTCATAATTCAGATAACTCCACGGGCGTAGGCTCCAGTCCTCATCGTTGAGGAAGATGCCGCGATAAGTCACACTCGGGCTTTGTTCCGTCACGAAATTCTCATCTACCGTCAGCCTCGTTTTCTTCTCAGGCACCACATCACCCCACCATACCCAAGGCGACACACCCGCCATCCGCGACAATTCCAGCAGTCCGTAGGCCATACCCCGACCGTTATTGCCCTCAATGACGATCTTCCCTCCTTTGACAGATATCCGGAAGCCATCCTCCGGCAGAGCGTGTGATTGTGTTACAATCACCTTCCCCTTACCAGCCGCCATGGGCTCTAACCCCGTCACCTGCCGCATATCGTCCTTCCACATCTCCAGGGCGATCTTCACCACCGGCTCCACCTTCTTAGGCACACTATATGTAATCGGCTGCTGCCCGTCGAACCACACTACCTCAGAAGAGGAAGTGAATAGTGAATAGTGAATAGTGAATAGTAAAAAGAGAATTCGTTTCATTGTTTTATGTCTTTGTATTTAAGTAGATAAGTATCATATTGTGTTTCAAAAGGACGGAAGGGAGCTGGAACATCCTGTGGCCGGATGAACAACCGACTGACGATGTCAGGCATGTTTTCTGCCACGATACGATAAATACGGAACTCACCGCTGACAGTACCGACGTTCTTGGAAATTACAGGAAAGGCGGTACGGGCAAATTTCGGTCCTTGTCCTGAGACAGCCGCATTTACCGTCATTACAATCCCTCGGTCCGTCTGCTCGAAATTAAGGTTTAGTGAATCACCGGCCACTAAGAGTCCGTTGCCTATGCTATCGGTGAATAGAGCCGCATCCACACCCATACGGTTACCCTCGAAATAGAGATCGTCTTTCTGCTTCGCCCAAAAACCGTAACGGTTAGCCTGATGGCGACCAGGATAGGAAGCAAAAGGCCCATAGCCCATCCATTGCACACGGTCGATACCCTTATCAAGCAAATAGGCAATACCCAACTCCGAAAGGAATGTATCGGTGGTGTCAGGCGTAAGGGTATAGTTGACGACGGTCGCAGAGCCTTGTTGTGAGGTCTGCACCTGTGCCTTGACGTATGGATTGTCTATCGGTTGGAGGTATTTCCCGATGCGCCGATCTTTCACTTTTAGCCTTTCTGCCATTGTCGCCTTTCGGCCTACCCGCACCATCGGTTCCTCCTGTATGGGGAGTGGTCCTTCTGCCCCACCCCATAATACATCTGGCTTGTCCAGCACGAAACTCTGGTGAAGGAAAGTATATCCCTGCGCATTCTCTATATCGAACTGGAGAAGAGATAGTCCCCTCTGTTTGGGCAAGTCTAACGTATAGACGGTCGAGCTGCGAGGCTGACAATCAGGACTGAATGCTCCTCGCATCACCGTATCGCGGTCATTGGTCAATGTCCAGTGAAAAGTAACGTTCTCTTTCAGATTCAGGAAGTCGTAGCGGTTCACAATCCTGACCACACCATCAACCACTTCCAACACAAATGCACGAGCATAATTATGCTGCAGTTCGAAATAATTGGGCAATGGTGTACGATCAGCATAAACCAGACCATCTGTACCCTTATTACCAAACATCTCGAAACCACCATCCTTCGATGTAAATACCCGTTCCTCGTAACCAAACATCTTCCCTCTTACATCCATTCCCGCTGTCGCGCCTACCCGTAGCCTTTCCATCTTACATCTAAACGCCATCCCCTGATCAGCCCACTCCCAGACACTACCGCCAGCAATACCAGGTGTGCGCTCAATGATCTCCCACTGGCGGTCGTGATCTTCAAACGAGATACCCAGCGTATGACAATACTCCGTAAAGATCACCGGACGGTCCAAATGCTGATAGAAGCCGCCAATCTGTCCCGTCGTGGGATAATGAGGCGCATAAATAGGAGCAGACGAGGGGAAGCCCTTGGCTTTCTCACCTTCAAAAAACTTACGGAAATAGCTGCCCACCTGCGGAAAGCAATAAGGACGTGAGGGGTCAAGACCACCCACAAAGTTACCTACCTCTACACAAGTCTGCGGCAGAGGATTCTCATTACCCACACTCCAGACAATGACCGACGGGTGGAGCTTGTCGCGTTGCACGGTGGCCAGAGCTCTTGTCATTAGGATATTCTGATAGCTGCGATTCGACAGATGTTTGTCACCGAAGCCGAACGGCACCTCATCCACGAGATAGAAACCTAACGAGTCTGCCAATTCATAGAAGCGCGGTTCCCGAGGATAGTGCGACAAACGCATATAGTTGACCGAAGCCTCCTTCATCATCTTCATATCTTTCATTGTCAACGAGTCGCAGATTACCTTCACCGTCTGTGGATCGGTGCTGTGCGCATTCACGCCCCGTAGCTTCACAGGCTGTCCGTTGATCTTCAGCACATTGCCTGCAATGGTAATCTCGCGAATGCCGATCTTATGCTCAAAGGTCTGCAACGACCTGTTTTTCTCCCATACAGTCACGCGTAACGTATATAAATAAGGTGTCTCAGCCGTCCATAGGTGCGGATGATCCACTTTCTCGCCAGTAGAGACTACCCTACCTTCCGCATCCAACAGTTCATAGCTGACTCGGGTGTATTTCGTTGCATTGGCCACTTTGGGAGTTACGTTCACTGTTCCGTCAATATGGGTGGTCACAGTTAGGTCGCTGAGATGGGTCTTGGGGACAGCCATCAACGTCACATCGCGGAAGATTCCCATCGTAGCCCAATCATCGAAGCAGTCGAACTCGTAACCCTTGAAACGAGAATAGACACGCATCGACAACTGTTGCGGCTCACCTTTGAAGGCCTGTTTCGTAAGATAAGGCGTCAGGTCGAACAGACAGGTGTTATAAGCCGACTCCCACGTACCGACCAACTGCTCGTTAATCCAAAGGTCGTAGCCTCGCAGCACACCGTCCAACCGGATGAAAACCTGCTGACCTTTCCATGCTTTCGGCACCGTGAATGTTGTGTGATAGTAGCCCGTCAGCGAGTCCGGATAGTCGTATTTCGGCTGGCAGAAGCCATACGCCTCCCAGCAACCAGGCACAGGGATCTCACCCCATGCGCCATCGTTCAACTTCAGCTGCCACATGCCGTTCAGCGATTTCATCATCGTTTTATCGGTCACAGGCCACACACCTTTGAAGGCATCCATCACGACATCAGGAATCCTATCAGCGACGATACCCGTCTCCCTCATCTTTGCAAATACCCGACGACCAAGCTCTTCTGCTCCGCGAGCATCGAAATGTATCTGATCACTTTGCAATGTGAGATCGCTGGCATCGACGACATAAAAATCCTTATCCTCACACTCCTGCTGATACAGTGCCGCCGCCACCTTGGGCGAGCCTTGTCGGCTTCCTTTGGCGAAGGTACCACTAACCACAGGCACCGCTGCTTGTACTCCCAAGACGCACAGGCAAAGCATCATAAAGCATAGCAATCGCTGTTTCATATATTAATCAGTAGTTTGTTTCTGGGGGCAAATTTAGCCGGATTTAGCGACATCCGACTGCACTTTTTGACTTTCCTACCCTATTTTATGGCAATCCTGAACAGAATAAGGGCCGCATCTCACGATGCAGCCCTCGTTTCCTAAAGTGAAAGATCTAACTAACTAATAAATATAACTACAATACTAACTTGTGTGTTCAATTAATAGCCAGGATTCTGCCAGGCAGCTTTCTGCTCTGCACTCAGGTTGGTGCCGTCGCTGTTCTGAAGGGCATCGATGAATGCCTGAGGAATAGGACGCAGCTCATGCTTGCCGGCCTTGATGTTCTTGGCCTCAGGATTGAAGGCTTTGGCACGCTTGATGAGCAGACCGGCACGGGAGAGTTCCTCCCAACGGTTCCACTCACCGATGCACTCACGGGTACGCTCGTTGAACACGAAGTTCAGCATACGCTCGTAGTCGCCCGAAGCACCGATGGCAGCGAGGATGGCCTCATCCTCTGCAGGCAGCTGGGAATAGCTCTGGATCTGCAGGTCGCTGGGGTCGGTGGTCTCGGCGATACCCGTTGACAGGTAATAGGTGTTCTTATGCAGATGAGAAGCGTAGTAGGCCTCAGTCATCGTCATCGTCTTGCCTGAGGCATCCTTACAGTTGGAGTTGTTGCCGGCAATGGAGTTGTCGGTCATACCGCCATCTGCTTTCAGGAAGGCCATCGAACCATCAGTATAGTAGCTGCGGTCCTCACCCTTCTTCCACTGGGCACGGGCGCGGAGCACATTGATGGTGCTGATAGCGTCCTGATACTTAGCCAGACGCACCTGGGCCTCAGCCTTCACGAGGTAGGTTTCACCCGTGCGGGCCATGATCACATCGCGATGGGCGTCGCCCTTCTCAGCCGTACGGCTGCCGTCAGCGGTCTTGTTGATACCACAGAACACGTTCGAGGTAGCGGTGTTGCCGCTTACGCCGTAGTTGTAGAGCACATACTGACCGTTCATGAAGAGGGGGAAGGCGTTGGGCACCCATTTGCCGGTCTCAGGATTGATGAAGGTGTGATCCTGTCCACCGCGTCCGAAAGTACCGTAAGGCTCACCGTCGAAACGGCTGTCGCTTTTCTTGTTGAGGATGAAGATACAACCCTGGTCACCGATGGTGGGCACCTGGTCGGCGGTGAAGCCGTACTTGTCCATCACAGCCTGCTGTGACATCTGCTGGTTGTTCAAGCCATAGACGGTCTTGAAGGTCTTCCACATACGGGCGTCGTTCACATTGTCATAAGTAGAATAGGTATACTCTGTGGGACGGCAACGCTGGAAGTCCATCTCACCGATATAGGCACCGCGCTTGATCCAACCGCCGGAGAAGTTGGAGAACTGGGGCGAGAAGTAGTTGTAGGTACGGTTTCCGAAACGGCCCTGTGTGGAGCTGTCGCCATTGTGCTCAGCAGCCATCAGGATCTCGGAGAGACCCTCGTTGGGGCAGTTGATGCCGGTCCAGTTGGCATAGAGGTCGCTGTAGTTGGCAGCCAGAGGACAAGCGGCAATCACCTCGTCGCAGAGGGCGATGACGCGATTCAGGTCGGTGGTCTTGTCATACTTACTGTTCCAGTCGCTGTTACGCTCCGACTGGCGGAACAACAGGGCCTTTGCCAGGAAATGGGCAGCGGTATACTTGGTCCATGTGCCGTTGCCGCGCCACTTATCCTTAGGCAACATCTCGTATGCCTTCTCAAAGTCGCTGATCACCTGATTCAGGGTCTCTTCGGCAGTAGAACGGGTATAGTCCTTCTTCACCTCACCATTGGCGGGTTCGGTCTGGATGACCACGCCACCATACTGGGCAAAGAGACGATAGTAGTTGTAGCCACGAAGGAAATAAGCCTCACCCATAGCCTTGTTACGGCTGTTCTCGTCGCTCACCTTCTCGGCCTTCGAGATGACGAGGTTGGCGGTAGAGATTCCATAGTACATCTGGTTCCACAATGCCGATACAGCGGGACAGTTGTTGTTAGGAGCACCCAGGGCCTTCGTAAAGTCGAGGGCATTGAGGTTATTGTCATACGTATTCCAGATATCGGAGGTGTTATCGGCACCCGTCGTGAACTCATCACATCCGTAGAGTGTGATACCGTAGGCCCACTCATATCCGAAGTGCCAGCGGATATTGGCGTAGAGTCCGGCTGCCATCTTCAGGGCACCTTCCTCGGTCTCAAGCAGTGCGTCAGTATAAAGGTGTCCTGCATCCTCCTTCAGGAAGTCCTCGCTACAGGAAGTGGTACCCAGAAGAGCCAGCATCGACAATGCACCGCAAACTATTTTATTGCTGATATATTTCATAATAGTCTTTTTTACTTTGTTACCTTTTTACTTTTTTACCTTTCTTAGAAGTCAACAGAGAGACCTACGGTGAAGCCACGATTATAATAGGTGGCTCCCGTGTCGAGATCCATGAAGTCGACTGAGGAATAGAGCATACCGAGGTTCTTGCCCTGCACATAGAGCTTGGCACCCTCGATGCCGAGTGAACGGCAGATGCTCTTGTCGAAGTTATAGCCCAGAGAGAGGTTGCGGATCTTGATGAACGAAGCATCCTTGAAGCCCAGCAGGGCAGCCTTCTTGTCACCGCCACCGGTGCTGTAGATAGGTTTCTGCCACTCAGCACCTGTATTGTCCGGACGCCAGTAGTCGATCTCGCGCTGCTGGTACATACCCAGCTGACCTTCGCCACCGGTGCTGATCATATACTTGAAACGACCCTGCAACTCAAGGTTCAGCTCGAAGCCCTTCCAAGAGAGCGTGTTGGTCCAGCCTGCAGTCAGACGGGGATTACAGTTACCAAGGATCACACGGTCCTCATCGTTGATCTTATAGTCGCCATTCTGGTCAACCGGACGGACCATACCTGCCGTGAAGGCCTCACCGTTCTCATTGAACTTAGCCATCTCGGCAGCATCGCTCTCCTGCCAGAGACCGGCGTTCTCATAGCCGTAGTACACATGGATCGACTCACCGATGAACCATACGTTGTTGATATCGTCCTCCTTACCGTTGGCAAGTTCCTCGATCTTATCCTTCTGGAAGGCGAAGTTCAGGTTCGACTGCCACATGAAGTCCTTTGTCAGCACGGGGATGGTGTTCAGCGTCACCTCAATACCCTTGTTGCTGGTCTTACCGATATTATCCATCATGGCGGGATAGCCCGAGAGTGAAGGCACGGTCATCAGCATCAGCAGGTCGTTGGTCTTCGACGTATAGAAGTCGATGGTACCGCCGATACGACCCTTCAGGAAACTGAAGTCGACACCGAAGTTCCACTGGGTGGTCTTCTCCCATCCGAGATTCTTGTTAGGCATCTGGTTCTGGCTGTTGGAATAGTAAGGCTCATTGGTCACGAGGATCTGTGAGTTACCCGTGCTGAACGGCATCCAGTAGGAACTGATGACACCAAGCGTACCATAAGGGCTGACGGCCGAGTTACCGGTAACACCGACACCCACACGCAGTTTCAACTGATCGAGCCAGCTGACATCCTTCAGGAAGTCCTCCTGCTCCATGCGCCAACCCAGGGCCATTGAGGGGAAGAAGTCCCACTTGTTACCCTCTGCCAGCACAGAAGAACCGTCCCAGCGGGCAGAAGCGGTGAGCAGATAACGGTCGCGGAAAGCGTAGTTCACACGGGCCATATAGCTGCTGAGTGCATATTCGGTGAGACCAGTGCCCATCGAAGCCTTGTTGGCCGACTCAGTGATATCGATAGCACCCATGTTGTTCCACAGGAATGAGGCCAGAGGCATACGCTCAGCGTGCATATTGCTGTTTTCGGTATTGCTCTTAGAAGCCGACTGCAACAGGGTGATGCCGAGACTGTGCTCACCGAAGATCTTGTTATAGAGGATCATATTGTCGAGTGTCCAGGCGAAATCACGACGGTCGTTGCGGGTAGCATAGTTATTGCCGCCACCGCGTGCTGCCGAAGAGGCGTCGATGAAGATACCCTGACGGTAGAAGCGGAAGTCGGGACCGAACTGCACTTTGTACTGCAGACCCTGCAGCGGCTCGAAGATCTTACCGAAGTCGATCTGACCATAGAAGCTACCGAGAGCACGGAAGGTCTGACGCTGGTCGTTCGACTTGTTCCACTCGTCCATCACGGTATAGGTGTTCGACACAGGGCCACCAGGTGTCAGGATGATGTCACCGGCCTCGTCGTAAGGCAGTGCATAGCGCAGAATCTGCTTGGCAGCACCATAGATGTCGGTAGGTCCGGAGTTGGACGACTGACCGGTACGGGAGAAACCATACTCCTGCTTGCCGTAGCTGACGTTGATAGAGCCACCGGCCTTGAACCAGGGCTTAGCCTGAATATCAGCAGCTGCAGACAGGGTGTAACGCTCATACTGCTGACCCTTCTGCGTACCTTTATTATTAAGATAACCGAACGATACACTACCGCTCATGTTCTTCGTTCCGCCACGGGCACTCAGCGTGTGCTCATGGGTCAGACCGGTACGGGTCACGAAGTCCGTCCAGTCGGTATCCGTTACCTTTGAACCGTCCCATGTGCCACTGGCCCAGCCTTTCTCAATGTTGGCCCAGGCCACCTCGTCGCCCGAGAAATAGCTCTTGTCCTGCTCCAATGTAGGCTGGTCGCCAGGAGTATATTTGTCGGGAGCGGAGTTATAGTATGCCCAACGGCGCCAGGTGATATAGTCGCTGGCACTCATGGCCGGACTCTTGTCAACAATCTTCTCGAAGGTCATCGTACCGTTGTAGCTCAGCTGCATCTTACCTTCCTGACCGCGCTTCGTGGTGATGAGCACGACACCGTTGGCACCGCGGCTACCGTAGATGGCGGTTGAAGAAGCATCTTTCAGAATGTCGATCGACTCGATGTCGCGGGGGTTCAGTGTCTCGATACCGCCTGCCTGAAGGGGCACACCGTCGACCACATACAGCGGAGCTGTGGAAGCGTTCAGCGAACGGGTACCACGGATCATGATGCTACCCACCGAACCAGGACGCTCATTAGAGGTGATATCCACACCGGCAGCCTTTCCCTGCAGTGCCTCGAAGGCATTGCTCACAGGCTTCGCGTTCAATTCTTTTTCACCTACGCGCGTGAGGGCTCCGGTCACATCGCTCTTGCGCTGCACACCATAACCGACAACCACGACCTCGTCCAACAACTGACGGTCCTCTTCGAGGGTCACGTTGATCTGACTCTTACCGTCGAGAGCCACATTCTGGGTGCGATAGCCCACATACGAGAATACGAGGGTCGCATCCTGAGGCGCATTGGCAAGGGTAAAGGTACCGTCGAAATCGGTCACCGTACCCGTTGACGAGCCCTTCACAATGACACTGGCTCCGATGATAGGTTCACCAGAGGCGTCAACAACCGTACCCGACACTTTTCCCTGCGCCATGACTGTTGTCGACACAAAAGCCATCAATACAAGAAAGAGAATACGGGAACTCTTCAGAATAGTTCTTCTTAGTTCTTTCATCTGATTTTAATGTTAATTAGTAAATATTAGTTTAATAAGAAAATGTTCTTTGGTTTATGATTCGGCGGCAAAATTAGGAGTTATTAACGATATAAAACTACATTTTTTGACTTTCAGCCCCTACTTTTTGGCCATCATGTGGAATTATTGGAGAATTATTAGTATATTTGCAGCAGATTACAAACAAACCAACGAACACGATGCGAAAGAAACTAATCTTAACCGGACTCCTGTTGGGCATGCTGACGGCTGCGGCGCAGCCCAACTACAACATGCAGCAGATCAAGCGCGAACATCTCAACCGGGGGATTGTGGCCGTCAGGAGCGGACAGCAGGTCATTGTCAGCTGGCGCACCTTGTCGACAGATGCACCCGGTCAGGCCTTCGACGTCTACCGCAACGGTAAGAAGCTGAACCGCAAACCGCTCACCAAAGGCGGTACGATGTTCGTCGACGAAAGCCCGTTGCCGCAGGGAGCTACCTACGAGGTGCGGGGCGGAGCCGTCAACGGCAGTTATACCCTCGCCGCCGATGCTCCCGACGGCTATATTCCCGTGAAGATACAGAAACCTGCCGACGGCGAGAGCCCTGAGGGATTCCGTCCTGGCGACAGTTCATGGGGCTACGGCCGGACATACAGCTATCATGCCAACGATGCCAGCGTGGGCGATGTCGACGGCGACGGACAATATGAGATCATCCTTAAATGGGATCCCTCCAACTCCCGCGATAATGCCCACGACGGTTTCAGCGGACCTACCATCTTCGACTGCTACCGTCTCGACGGTACCCTGCTCTGGCGCATCGATATGGGCAACAACATCCGCAGCGGCGCCCACTACATTCCTTTTATCGTGTATGACCTCGACGGCGACGGCAAGGCTGAATTCATCGTCCGCACTGCCGACGGTACACGCGACGCCAAGGGCAAGGTGATCGGCGACCCGACGGCCGACTACCGACACCGGCCCTCTGAGAGCGACCTCGAAAAGGCAGCTGCCGACAGGAACTTCCGTCTGAAGACCGGCCGCATTCTGAAAGGTCCTGAGTGGATAACCGTCTTCAACGGCCTCACCGGTGAAGCGATGGACAGCAAACCCTATATCCCCGAGCGCGGCAACCTGAAGAGCTGGGGCGACGACTACGCCAACCGCAGCGACCGCATGCTAGCAGCCGTAGGCTATCTCGACGGCATCCACGCATCGGCAATTT
Organism: Prevotella sp.; assembly: GCA_016290175.1. GTDB lineage: Bacteria > Bacteroidota > Bacteroidia > Bacteroidales > Bacteroidaceae > Prevotella. Next base: position 45,131 of record JAEETD010000012.1, read on the forward strand.
TCTGTCGGGGCTACTATAAGCGCACCGCCCTGACCGCCTGGGACTGGGACGGCCGTGAGCTCAAACAGCGCTGGACGTTCGATACCAATAATCCCGAGTGGAAGAGCTATGCCGGACAGGGCAACCATAATATCCGCGTGGCCGATGTCGACGGCGACGGCTGCGACGAGATCGTCTACGGCGCGATGACCGTCGACCACGACGGACGCGGACTCTATAACACGGGGATGGGTCACGGTGATGCCCTCCACCTGACGGCCTTCGATCCCCAGAGCCGCGAGCTGCAGGTATGGGACTGCCACGAGAACAAGCGCGACGGCACCGACCTGCACAATGCCCGCACCGGTGAGATCATCTTCCAGATACCCTCCACCAGCGACGTGGGCCGCGCGATGGCTGCCGACATCGACCCCACCAACCCGGGACTCGAAATGTGGAGTGCCGACAGTCACGGCATACGTAATATAAAAGGTGAGGTCATCGGCCACGCCCAGCATCCCAGCTACCCGCAGAGCATGTGGAACCTCGATACAGGCGGAGAACGGCTCTCCATCAACTTCGGCATCTGGTGGGACGGTGACCTGCTGCGCGAACTGCTCGACCGGGGGCGCGTGACGAAATACGACTGGACCAACGGCTCCGTCAAGGAGCTCATCAAGTTCCCGGGCATCATCTTCAACAACGGCACGAAGTCGAACCCCTGTCTCTCAGCCGATATCCTGGGCGACTGGCGCGAGGAGGTGATTGCGCACACCGTCGACAACCGCGAACTGCGCATCTTCGTGTCGCCCATCCCCACCGACTACCGCATCAACTGCCTGATGGAGGATATCCCCTACCGTCTGTCGACAGCCACCCAGAACGTGGGCTATAACCAACCCTCAGAAACGGGCTTCTATCTCGGTCCCGACGAAACCATCAATCCATTCTTGAAGTAAATAGTAAAAACGATAGCGATATGAAAAGAATCCTTTATTACACATGGATGCTCACGGCAGCAATGCTGATTGCCCTGACGGGCTGCAAGAACGGAAAGCCGTCGGAAGAGGGGCACAAAAGGGCAATCCGGCAAATCAACAATGCCCATGAGGAGCGGGAATACCAGGAGCTGATGCAACTGGCCGACAGTCTGCATAGCATCGGAGAACTGAGCGAAGCCGAAGCCTACTACTGGCTGGGCTACGCCAGCGACCGCACCAACCAGATGCGCATGGCGGAGTTCTACTGGAAGACCGCCATAGCCCAGACCGAAGGCTCCACCGACCCCGAGGATCTCGCCATCTACGCCAAGTCGGCCAGCCACCTGGCCAACGTACTGGGTATGCGAGGCGAGTATGACGCCGTGCTCGATATGGCCCAGCCGGTCATCAAACGACTCGAGGAACTCAAATGCGACACCATGAGCGACTATACCAACCTAATTCTGATCAAAGGTCTGTGTCTGTCGCGCTTCGGGCTGTCGAAGGATGCCGCCAACGAGAGCTACGAACAGGCCTATCAGACCCACATGAAGAATATTGAGGACAACCGTTCCGACAGAGCCTACAAGAATGCCATCGCCGGAGTGGTGAACATCGCCTTCAACTATAACGAGACCCATGAGTACCGCGAAGCCCTCCTCTGGATTGACCGCTATGCCGACCTCATCCGTCAGTATGAGCAGCGCAACGATGCCGACCCGAACTACGTCGACCGACAGTGGGCACGCTACGATATCTACCGCGCCATCGCACTCGACGGACAGGGGAAAAAGGACGAGGCCGCTAAGGTCTACGAGCACTACCTGACCACCCAATACAGTCAGACCCCCGAGGGCCGCATCGCCGTCGTCGACTACCTGGCTGCCGCAGGCCGCTGGGAGGAGGCCTCCGACAACTACGAGTATCTCGACGAGCTGATCGGTCACAAGGATTACTCCATCGAGGACTTCCAGAAGATGGTGCTGCCGAAATTCAAGGCAAACATGCTGGCAGGCCGCCGCGACACCGCAATGGCCGTTGCCCTCGACATCAGCCACTCGCTCGACTCCGCCATCACACAGGCCCGCAAACAGGATGCCAACGAGCTGTCGGTCATCCGTCAGAAGGCCACACAGCTGGCCGATGCGGAGGCATACCGCACCCGTCTGCGCACCATCAACCTGCTGGTGGCCATCGGACTCATTTTCGGAGGGCTCTCGCTCTACACCCTCTACCGCCGCCGTAAGACCAAGCGTCTGGTGAAGAATTACAATAGCCTGAAGGCTTCCTACGAAGAAATGAAGACCTCGAAGACGATTCATACACAAGGACAGCTGGAGCAGACCATCGCCCGCCATATCCAGGAGGCGATGATGCCCACCTCTCAACACCCGACACCCGACACCCGGATCTTCGCCACCCTGAAGCCCGCCGACGAGATCGACTGCGACCTCTACGACTATTTCGTGCGCAACGACAACCTCTTCTTCTGCATCGGCGATGCGAAGGGCAAAGGCATCGATGCGTCGACGGCAATGGCCATCACCAGAACCGAGTTCCGCACCCGCTCGGTCGAGACCGCCGATCCGGCACAGCTGGTGACAGCCATCAACAAGGCACTCATCAGCCGCGGGAACCCCGACATGGCCGTCACACTCTTCGTGGGTATCCTCGACCTGGAGAGCGGCCGCCTCTGCTACACCAACGCCGGACAGACGGCCCCCATGCTCGTGGGCTCCGGCATCGGACTACTGCCCGTAGACCCGAATGCAGCCATAGGCACACATGCCGACTTCCATTACACCACCCAGGAAACCCGCATCGACCCCGGTACCCTCATGTTCCTCTACACACAGGATCTGCTGGAGGTGAAGAATGCCGCCAACGATGCCTACGGAGAGCGCCGCATGATGGGTGAGAGCCTGCAGGCCACGAAGATGCTGAAGGAGAAGCTGACCGTCGAGACGTTCACCAACTGGATGAAGGAGGCCATCGGCCGATTCAGGGGCGAGGAAGCCGGAGAGAAACCGTTGACCATGTTCTCACTGCAGTACAAGCAGCGCAAGCCGGGCGCCCCCTATCAGCGGAGTCTCGTGATCTCCAACGACCCGAAGAACGAGGCCTACATCTCTTACTTCACGACCGAAGCCTGTACGGCCGTCGGCATGAACGGGAAACTCAGTGCCGCCATCGCTGAGGAGATGGAGACCGTGGTGAAGGACTTCATGAAGGAAGCCTTCCCCAACGGCACCAAGGGGGATGTGAACATCGAGGCGCACACCGAAGACAACAACCTGCTGTTTGTGATCACGGCCGGTAGGAAAGCATTGACATTAACTAAGGAAATCAGGAAATAAAAATGAGAAAGACTGTATTAAGCCTCCTCGCCCTGATGATTGCCAGCACAACGATGGCACAGGGCGATACAGCAGGCGACGTGATGAAGACCCTCCGTAAGGTGAACGACTACTTCATGATCAAGTATGCCGACCCCACACTGCCCACCAACGTCAACCGCGTGCGGCCCTCCTCGCTCTGGACCCGCGCCGTGTACTACGAAGGACTGATGGCCCTCTACGAGATCGATAAAGACCCGCGCTACATCGACTATACCGACCGCTGGGGCAGTTTCCACAAATGGACCCCCCGCAACGGCGTGAAGACCAACGATGCCGACGACCAGTGCTGCGGACAGACCTACTTCGACCGTTATATGCAGAGCGGCGGCGACGAAAAGATCAAACCGATATTGGAAAACCTCGACAACCAGATGCAGACACCCAACGATAAGAAGCCTGAGGCCGAAGGGTCGCTCTACGGCTGGTGGACGTGGATCGACGCCATCCAGATGGCGATGCCCGTCTATATGCAGGCCTACAAAGTGACCGGCGAGCGCAAATACGCCGACCACGCGATGAAGATGTACCTCTGGACCCGTAACACCCTCGCCGGCGGACTCTTCAACACGAAGGAGGGGCTCTGGTGGCGCGACAAGGACTATGTGGCACCCTATCAGACGCCCGACGGCAAGAACTGCTACTGGAGCCGCGGCAACGGCTGGGTGTATGCCGCCCTCGTGCGCTGCATGAACCTGTTGCCGGAGAAGGACAAGTATTACAAGCAGCTCAAGAAGGACTTCCTGCTGATGAGCGAGGCGCTCCGTAAGTGTCAGCGCACAGAGGACGGTCTGTGGAACCCGAGTCTCGTCTCTTACGCCGACTATGGCGGCAAGGAGATGACGGGCACCGCGCTCTTCCTCTACGGTATGGCGTGGGGCATCCAGAAGGGCTACCTCAAGGCCGACGTCTACCGTCCGGTCTGCGACCGCGCCTGGGAGGCGCTCGTCCGCGACTGCGTCCATCCCGACGGCTTCCTCGGCTGGGCTCAGGGCACAGGCAAAGACCCCTCCGCCGGCCAGCCCCTCTCTTACACCAAGGTTCCCGACTTCGAGGACTACGGCACCGGCTGCTTCCTCCTCGGCGGCGCCGAATATTACAAATTGATACAACTATCGCAAAAATAAAAACAACCACAGATTTCACAGATTACACAGATTTAAGTGATTAAAACCACGGTTTATTTGGATTTCTCAGATTCCATGCGACAATCCGCGGCTTTAGCCGCAATAATCAATAATAATCTGTATAATCAAAAATCTGTGTAATCTGTGAAATCTGTGGTAGAAAAAGAAAATGAGAAAAATCTGTTTACTTCTATTTGGATTCCTGGTGCTGCAGTCTTCCGCCCAGCGGAGCGTGGAGTGCCTGAACTTCGGTTGGGAATTCCGGCTGAACGATGAAGGCCAGTGGCGGAAGATCAGCGTGCCGCACGACTTCCAGATCGAGCAGCCCTGGGTGGCACCGGCAGCCGATGAGAAAGCCGACAACACCGATGTCGCCGCCAACATCAGGAGCCGCCTGTCGAGTCGCGGCTTCAAGGAGATGGCCAAAGGCTATTACCGCTACCATCTTACCCCGTCGGCCGCGATGAAAGGCCGTCGCGTACTCCTCGACTTCGAAGGCATCATGTACACCGCCGACGTCCTGCTCAACGGCCAGCGCGTCGGAGGCACCAACTACGGCTACGTCGGCTTCGACATCGACCTCAGCGACCGGTTGAGATACGGCGAAGACAACCTCATCGAGGTCATCGCCGACACCCGCGAGCCCGGCAACTCCCGTTGGTACACCGGCGGCGGACTCTTCCGCAACGTCAGCCTCGTCACCACCCCGAAGGACCTCTACTTCGAGCGTCATCCGCTCTACATCACCACACACGACAACCGTTACGTCTCCATCTCCGCCGAGATCACCAACCGCACCAGCAAGACCCCGCGCGCCGTACTCGAGATCCTCGACCCCGACGGACAGACAGTCCACTCTGACACCGTCGTCATCAAGCGCCATCGCGGCACCCGCCGGCAGGAAGCCCGCATCGCCACCGACATCGTGATCCCCGATCCGAAAATCTGGGACCTCGACACACCATATTTATATACCGCGAAGGTCCGGCTCCTGCACGACAACGGCACTGTGGCCGACGAGACCAGCGACCAGTTCGGCATCCGCACCATCGCCTTCGGTCCCGACTTCGGCTTCAAGCTCAACGGCCGCAAGGTGCTCCTCAAGGGCTATGCCAACCACCACACCCTCGGCGCCCTCGGAGCTGCCGCCTATCCCAAGGCCATCGAGAAGCGCATCCTGCTCATGAAACAGTTCGGCATGAACCATATCCGCACCTCGCACAACCCCTACAGCCGCGACTTCATCCGCCTCTGCGACAAGCACGGCATCCTCGTGGTCGACGAGCTCTACGACAAATGGACCCGTCAGCACACGGGCGGCAAGGTGCCCTTCGAACAACTCTGGCAGTATGATGTGCCCGAGTGGGTGAAGCGCGACCGCAACTCACCCTCCGTCGTGCTCTGGAGCCTCGGCAACGAACTGCAGCAGGACCCCAACCAGCCGTTCAACGACTTCGGTGTCACGATGTATAAACTGCAGAAGACCCTGCTCCAGCGTTACGACTCCACACGCCTCGTCACCGTTGCCATGCATCCCCGCTACCGCAACTGGGACACCGACTCCCTGCCCCACGACCTCGCCATGCAGACCGACATACAGGCCTACAACTACCGCTATATGTACTTCCCCGGCGACGGCCGGCGCTTCCCCTGGATGACCTTCTACCAGAGCGAGGCCAACATGACAGGCATGGGACCCAACTTCTTCGAGATGAACCTCGACCGCGTCATTGGACTCGCCTACTGGGGCGCCATCGACTACCTCGGCGAGAGTCAGGGCTGGCCCACGAAAGGCTGGGCGCAGGGCGTGTTCGACATCTCGCTCGAACCCAAGCCCAAGGCCTACTTCATGCGGTCGTTCTTCAAGCCCGATGAGCCGTTGGTGCACATCGCCGTCATCGACAACAAGGCCGAGGCCATCATGTGGAACGGCATCAATACCGCCAACGACGGCATGAGCGACCACTGGAACAGAAAACCTGGTAGCAGACTCAACCTCATCACCTATACCAATGCCGACGAGGTAGAGCTGCTGCTCAACGGCAAGAGCCTCGGTCGCAAGGCCAACCCCAAGACCGACCCCAAGCAGCGTAACCAGATCCGCTGGAACGACATCCCCTACGCCGACGGCCGTTTGGAGGCGGTGGCGTACGCCGCCGGTAAGGCGGTGGCGACACACCGGATTGAAACCACCGGCAAAGCCGTCCGTCTCATCGCCACTCCTGAAGACAGTTACTGGAATGCCGACGGCACCGACCTGATGCACGTCCGCATCCACGCCGTCGACAGCAAGGGCCGGCGCGTACCGATGGCACAGGATGAGCTCCGCTTCGCCGTAGAGGGCGATGCCGCCATCGTGGCCGTCAGCAGCGGCGACCACAACAGCAACGAGCTCAACGTCACCGACCACCGCCGCCTCTGGAACGGCTCCGCGCTGGTCATCCTCCGAGCCGGACAGTCGCCCTCGAAGGTAATCCTCAGGACCTCCGCCGACGGCTACAAGACCGTCGTCACCAAATTAGAAACGAAATAGTCACATGATAAGAAGCAACCATTTCCTCGCCGTCGCCATGATGGTCGTCAGCCTCCTGCTGGCAAGCCAGACCCACGCCGTTCCGGCCCACCCCGCCGCCGTCAAGGTCAGACAGCCCGACGGCACCACCATCACCGTCCGCCTGCACGGCGACGAATACCAGCATTACAACACCACCGCCGACGGCTATACCATCCTGAAAAACCCCGAAGGCTACTATGTCTATGCCACTCTCGCCGACGGCCGGCTGCAGCCCACCCCATGGATAGCCCACGACCCCGCCGAGCGCGCCGACGACGAACAGACCTTCCTCCGTGGTGTCAGCAGATACACCCGTCCCGACCGCAAGAGCCTCCCCGGACCCGCCGGCATTGAAGGGCTCCGCCGCGCCGCACCTTCCCACACCAGCTACAACACTGAGAACTTCCGCGGGCTGGTCATCCTCGTGGAGTTCAATGACAAGAGCTTCTCGCGCAAGAACTTCGAGACCACCGCCAGCAACATGCTCAACAAGGAGAAGTACAAAGGCATCCTGCCCGACAACCTGATGGCCGGCAGCGTGCGCGACTACTTCAGCGACATGTCCGACGGGCAGTTCAAACCCCAGTTCGATGTCGTCGGCCCCGTCAAGCTGCCCTACAGCCAGTACGATGCCCACCAGTTCGATAATGCCTGGAAACTGATGGCCGCCGCCCTCGACTCCATCGACCGTCAGGTAGACTTCCGACTCTACGACGGCGATGGCGACCAGGTGGTCGACCTCGTCTACTTCATCTTCGCCGGCAACGGTTCCAACTATAGCGGCAACGACGAGCGGCTGATATGGCCCCACGCCAGCATCATCTATACCATCGACGACAAAGGCCAGTACCAATGGGTCAGGAAAGACGGCGTAAGGCTGAACGACTGCGCCTGTTCCGTAGAGCTCTACGGCTGGACGCAGCATCCCAGCACCATCAAGATCGACGGCATCGCCACCATCGTCCATGAGTTCAGCCACGTGCTGGGCCTGCCCGATTTCTACGATGCCGACGGCGAGGAGAGCGGCGGCGAGAGCCGTACCCCCGGCAGCTGGGACGTGATGGCCGGCGGCTGCTACGGCACCCCCGTTGCCTATACCCTCTTTGAACGCTGGTTCATGAGATGGGCCGATCCCGAACGCATCGACTCCGCCGGCACCTACACCCTCGACAAGCTGACCAAGAATGTGGGCTACCGCATCGACAGTGCCCACAAAAACGAGTTCTTCCTCCTGGAGAACCGCCAGAGCGACGACAAGTGGAACGCCGATCTCCCCGGACACGGGATGATGGTCTACCGCATCGACCTGTCAAATCAGGGAGCGTGGTTGGGCAACGACGTCAACAGCGACCCCAGCCACAGTTTCTACGAGCTGGTGCGCGCCAATCCCGACTCCCTCAGCGATTCCGGCTCCGACCCCTTCCCTGGCAGAAGCTGGATCACTAGGCTCACCAACCACACCTCGCCGGCCAACCTCCGGAGCTGGTCAGGTCTGGAGACCCCGCTCGTGCTGGTCAACATCAGGGAGGATAAGGGTCTCATCACCTTCGATGTGGTCGACGCCGACTCCGAAGTGGGCGTCCGCGCTCCCCTCGCCGACCCGCAGTCGGCACCCCCGGCCATCTTCACCCCCGACGGCCGTCAGGTGCCCGCGATGTCCCGCCCTGGCCTCTACATCCTCCGCCAAGGCACCACCACCCGCAAGGTCTGGAAATAAGTTCGACCTGTCAATGAGAAGAATATAAAAAAAGCATATATGGATTATCTGGAATATAAAGGCTATAAAGGTAGTGTAGAATATAGCACAGAGGACAATTGCTTGTTTGGCAAAGTTCAGGGAATGAGCGAAGCGTTGATTCTCTATGAAGGACAGACGCTCGATGAATTACGCAAGGACTTTGAAGAGGGAATTGACAGTTACATCGAAGGCCGTAAGGCGGATGGTGTACATCAACAAAACGATTAAGAACGAACCGAAGAAAAGAAAATCACAAAATCGGCAAAAATCTGAAATTTTACCGATTTGTGACTTTAAAATAGGCCGCTATCTACAATCGAAAAGAATCTTGCGGCGATTGTCTTTCGGACGCACCGCGAAGTGGATCCAGTACGTTGTGCCGCGCTTCTCTTGGATGAGTTCATCAAACACCCAGCCGTTTTCATCGGCAGTGTCGAGCAGCAGGCAGGCATACCTGATCATCTGCTCCGGACCATAGCACCTGATATCCACCGCGCATCCGGTCAAATGATTGCTCCCCTTCGCACCCCCGCACATTCTGTTCACCTCCTCACTCCTGAACCCGCTGGAGATCACGACGGGGATGTCCGACCTCCTATTGGGGACTGGCCCCGGCAAAGGGCTTGACCTCTTGTTGGGGCCTGTCCCCAGTAGGAGGTCTTCACCGTACTTCTGATTATACCGCTCCCTCAGGATCTCCAGCCACCCGCAGAGGCGCTTCAGGTTCTCAATCGCCACATGGCTCGGGATATTCCCGTCCAACGTATAATAACTCGTCTTGGTCATCTCGCCCAGCGTAAAGTGAGGCGATAACTTAACATCCTTATTGATTTCTACTTCTTTCATAATGTTTTTTAAAATTACAAATGACGCATTGGTGCACTGGTGCACTAGAGCATGACACCCGTTTTACGAAACACGGTCTTGCCCTTGATATTACCCCTGCCGTCGCTCATTTTCACTATCAGACGGTCGCGCAGCAGACGACTGGTTTTGCTGCGGGCTGCGCCCTCACTGGCAAGGTTGAAGCAGCGCATGACATCCTCGTCGGTGAACTCCTCTGGCAGGCGTGAGAATGCTTCGAACGTCTTCTGCCTGCGCTGAACATTGACAGAAGCATCCTTCAGTTTGTTGTCGAAATAAGCCTCGGCCATCGCGCCAAAGAAATAGCGCTGACAAGCATACTGAATATTGACGATCAACTCAGCCAACCGCCAATCCACCTCGTCAGTCTCGAACTCACCACACCAATACTGACCATCCTGGTGCATCTTGTCCCAATGGCGTATCACGATAAAAGGAGCCGAGAAGTTGATACCATGATAGGCACATCGCTTCAACAACATTTCTTCAGCTTTCGAATCGTTTTCCTTGGCATCCTCCATACGGCGTGCCGTCCAATCATAGAGTTCGTCGACAATCTTCTGAATGGTCAGCTCCCCCTTCATGCGGTCGAGCTTCTCAGCCCAGTCTTTGAGCCTCTCGTCGCTCTCAAAGTCCACATGTCTGTCACGGTCCATCATCTCAAAGTTAGTGGCCGGCAGGGGGATACAAGTCAAGCGCGTTGCCAGACCGCTGCCAAAGTTCTGCACGTTCACCTTCTTCTTCAGCGCATTAGGCGTGCCCGTGTAGATAAAGTTCCACGTCACGAAGAAATCCTGCAGTATCGAATCGTTATTCGAATAAGCCTGACCGTCTTCCTCGTTGTGGAAAGCTTTCAGTTCCATACTCTGCTTGTCGATCCACGAACCTCCCCTCTGAATATTCACGGTATTATCCAGTTCCGTATCGAATGTCAGCATGTGCAGCTGCATATCCACCCCGTCCACGTTCTCCACGGAGTTCACCATGTCCTGTATGAACTGGGCATTGGACGTTCGAGCCGGGTGCACCCTCACGATCACCTTGGGTTTCTTGGGCTTCTCCTTATTTGCACCCTTTGTACGCATCAGCTCACGATAGGCATTGATGGCCTCCTTGCCGATCTTATCCGCCGCCACAATAGGAGCCGCCAGCAACTTAAAGAGTCTGGTAGCAAACGACTTTCCTGAGGCAGGATCGCCGATGATCAGCGTCGAATTGTTGAGCCTGCGGAGCTCCTCCGGACGATGATAGAAGCGATACGTACATCTCGTCATCAGGGTCATCAGCAGCCCGCCAGCCACAAACAACGCAGCTGGATACTGATTCCTTTTGAGATTCTTACAGATGTCTTTCAACAACGGGAACTCCTCAACGAGGGCCTCTATCTGCGCCCCCCACTCCCACAATAGATGTGTGATGTCTGACAGGGGACAGGTACCTGTCAGATTGCTCTCAGGCGGATTGGGGTCTGACAGGTACCTGTCCCCTGTCAGATCCTGATACGTCTTGCCGGTGAACGCCTTCACTGCTTCCTGCATGGCCTTGGATGGCAGCGAGCCGGCATACTTCTTTTCCTTCTGCGCCACGCACTCCGCTGCTGAGGCAACGGTCTGCGCCACGTTCTCATTGCGTTCTGCGATGATTTCCCTGACCCACGGCTGTGCTTCGACGATTCGCTGCACTGCGGCTCTGTCTCCGTCGAGCATGAGCAGCAGGTCGGTGGCCAGCTTAAGTGATTCTGCATGACGGTTGGAATCATCCTTGCATGGCAGTTTATGACCATACCTAGCATCAATAATACCTTGTACATCATACCCCCTCCATTTTACGATGTCAGATGTTTGATGGCTGATGTCAGAGCCTTCCGCAGCCTCGGCGGGCAATGGGGACTGACCCAAATGCGCTGCTTGCTGCGCAGAGGGGTCTGTCCCCAGTGCACTGCCGCAATCCTTGTTC
>JAEETD010000133.1 GCA_016290175.1 Prevotella sp.
TGGTGGGTTCGTTGTTTGATTCGATGCTCGACGGGGTGAATACACCTGATAACTCAGGTACATGGGGCGCTGGGTCACAACGTACCTATCAGGACTATAGTCAGATGTATCAGCAGGCCTATCGCCAGCGTCAGCAGCAGGGCAACCGCAACAGTTTCCTGTTCTCGTTGCTCGTGCTCTCCTCTTATATTATTAAGGCCGACGGCAAGGCGATGCACTCAGAGATGGAACTGGTGCGCCAGATGTTGCGACAGAATTTTGGTGCCGATGCTGTCAACCAAGGTAATGAGATATTGAACAAACTGTTCGACGAACAGAAGCGCGAAGGATGGCAACAGTTCAAGTCGACGGTACGCCAGTGCTGTGGACAGATCAACCAGCAGATGGACTATTCGCAGCGCCTGCAGCTCTTGAACTACCTCGTGATGGTTGCCAAAGCTGATGGCAATGTACCCCAGAGTGAGGTTACGGCTCTGAAGGAGTGTGCCCAGTGGATGGGACTCCGTTCGAGTGAAGTGGACTCGATGCTCCACCTCGAAGGCAACACTCTCGAGGATGCCTATAAAGTGCTGGGTGTCAGTCCGAATGCCACTGACGATGAGGTGAAGAAAGCCTATCGTAAGCTTGCCCTTGAGCACCATCCTGACAAGGTGGCTGCCCTTGGTGAGGATGTACGGAAGGCTGCCGAGAAGAAATTCCAGGAGATCAACAATGCGAAAGAACGTATTTGGAAAGCCAGAGGACTGTAACCAGGTGCTGTTGCATGCCTGTTGTGCGCCCTGTTCGTCTGCTATTGTTGAGTGGATGCTGGCGAATGGCGTGCGTCCTACTATCTTCTATTACAATCCGAATATTTTTCCGCGTGAGGAATACGAGATTAGAAAGAACGAGAGCCAACGACATGCGGAGAGTCTTGGGCTCAGATGGATTGATGGCGACTATGATCATGAGTCGTGGTTAGGAGATGTCTGTGGTCTCGAAGGTGAGCCTGAACGTGGTCGTCGATGCGAGCTGTGTTTTACGCTTCGTCTGACGAGGGCCGCCAAGGAGGCTAAGGCACTGGGAATCAAATATTTCACCACGACACTGGCCTCTTCCCGTTGGAAGAGTCTGGAGCAAATAGAACGGGCAGGACATCTAGCAGAACAAGCCGTCGATGGTACAGTGTTCTGGGCTCAGAACTGGAGAAAAGGCGGACTCTATGAGCGTCGTAACCAGTTGCTCAGGGAGTTCGCCTTCTATAACCAACAATACTGTGGCTGCGAGTTCAGTATGCGTCAGCGGACAGATGTCAGAATCTCCAACGGCTTGGCAATTGGCGATCAGGCCAAAGATGCTTAGCGTATTGGTAATGATAAAGCTCGTAGAGTGAGGTGAATCGTGTCAGCCGCTCCTTAAAAGCCTCGTAGTTCTTCCGTTCTGGCTGGGTCCATTGCACTTCAGCAAGTGCCGACATGCGTGGCAGAGCCTGATATTCCACCATACCTTCAGTGAACAGATATTCCGTCCAGATGTTTGCCTGGGTGCCAAGAATATGTTTTCTGGCTTCTACTGACAATGTATCAGGAGCCGGCTCCAGTGAATAGACTTTCTTTACAGGAATGAAACCTTCGCAACGTGAGGGTTCGAACAGTCGCTCTTCCGACTGAAGATAGTCGAAATAGACATGCGAGGTAGGTGCCATCACGACATCATGCCCCAGTTCTGCAGCCTTGGCACCTGGGGCTGTGCCTCGCCACGACATGATCATCGCATCCTTCGGACAGCCGTCGAGAATCTCATCCCAACCCAAGGCACGACGATGGTGGGCTGTGAGGAAGTCGAACACTTTCTGAGTGAAATAAGCCTGCAGCTGATCCTTTGCCAGTCCGAGTCCCTGACACTTCGGGCAACTCTCCCATTTTACGGTAGGCGTCTCGTCGCCTCCAATATGAATGACCTCTGATGGGAAGACGTCCATAATCTCAGTCAGCACACCCTCCACGAATTCGAAGACCTTCGGATTGCCCACACAGAGCACATCCGTATAGACACCCCAGTAGTGACCTACCTGATAAGGACCACCCGTACAACCAAGTTCTGGATAGCAGGCCAGGGCAGCCAACATGTGACCAGGCATATCGATCTCAGGGATAATGGTGATGTGGCGCTCCTGGGCATATTTCACAATCTCCTGGGCTTCTTCCTGTGTATAGAATCCGCCGTGGGGAATGCCATCGTCGAGGTCGGAGTTTGTACCAAGAATTGTTCCAGAGCGCTGTGCTCCGATGGTTGTCAGCTCAGGATATTTCTTAATCTCGATACGCCAGCCCTGATCATCCGTCAGATGCCAGTGGAAACGGTTCATATTGTGGAGTGCCAGCAGGTCGATGAACTTCTTCACGAAATCCGTCGAAAAGAAATGACGCGAACAGTCGAGGTGCATGCCACGATAACAGAAACGGGGGGCGTCAGTGATGATGACGGGATTCATGATAACCCCTTCCTTCACAGCCTTTCGTAAGGTCTGGATGCCATAGAACACACCAGCGACAGAGCCTCCCTGAATCGTGACACCCTTCTGACTGACTGTCATCACGTAACCCTCCTTCTCTTTGACGGTGGGAGAGACACTCAGTTCGATATAACGTACTTTCTTCTCTCTCTTCTGGGCGATGGGCAGATCGTTCCAAGTTACCTCTTTGATATACTGTTTCAGGAACTCAGCCTCGCGCTGCAACTCTGGTGAAGCCAGAATCTCAACACCCTCTTCAAGAATGAATGGCGCACCCTTTTGTTCCACAATGCTTTGTGGCAGGGGAACCACCTCATAATTAGCAGGTTCACCTGCTAACATCCTTATAGCGCTGAAGGATAAAAAGCAAATGATAAAAGATATCAAATGTCTTCTGTTGATCTTAGTAATCATCTCTAAACTTTAAACTCTCAACTAAAAATGATACTCCACAAACGCCTCCATGGCCTCGTAGCAGGCCAGTCCGAGCGCATCATAGCGTTTGGCCGTTTCGCGGTTTCTGTCCTCAGCGCGCTGCCAGAACAGACGTTCGTCGTTACCCAGGAACGGGGCACTCTCCATCTGACTCTGATGGCGCAGGATGGCATTTCGCTTCTCTCGCAGCTCCTCAGGACTCATGGGCACACACATCTCGATGTCTGCCACATCCCACTCAGCCCAAGCTCCACGATACATCCATACACGACAGTCCTTCAACCACTCGGCACCAGCCTTCTTCTCCTCGTCGATGGCGGCCAACACGGCATCCGTACATTTGCGGTGGGTTCCATGAGGATCAGCGAGGTCAGCAGCCACATAGATCTGGTGTGGCTGAATCTCAGAGAGCAGTTCGATAATGGGGGTGACATCATTTTCCGTCATGGGCAGTTTCTCGATCTTACCACTCTCATAGAACGGCAGGTCGAGGAAGTGGATATGATGGCTGTCGATGCCATTGTACTCACAAGCCAGACGGGCCTCACCTCTGCGGATCAGTCCCTTCAGACGGAGGACCTGCTGGTTGTCGA